>JABDPN010000284.1 GCA_013042715.1 Flavobacteriaceae bacterium
GCGCTTAATTCTAATATATTTTTGGTTAAAGGGAATACTGTAAAAACACCACCACTATCAGATGGTTGTTTAAAAGGCGTAATGCGAAAACAGATTCTTGATATTTTAAAGGCTTTACCAGAGTATGAGATACTGGAAGAATCAATTTCACCTTTTGAATTACAGAAGGCAGACGAATTATTTTTAACTAATGTTATTAATGGTATTCAACCTATTACTAAGTATAGAAAAAAAACTTTCTCTAATGAATTAGCTAAAGCATTAATAGGTAAGTTAAATCTTAAGGTAAGGTTGAGTTAGTTATAAGAAGGGTTTTCGGGTGCATTAGACCAAATACTATAATTACCACCTAACTCAAGCATTTTCTTTTTCCAAAACGCTTCATCATCGTTTTTTAAGATAGATGTTTTGTATTTATTTTTTAATAACACCCAAGAATTAGCTTCAAGCTCATTTTCTAGCTGATTGGCTTCCCAACCAGAATATCCTAAAAAAAATCTAATATCCTTTTTAGTAATTTTTTTGGTTTCAATAAGTTGTATAACTTCATTGAAATCTCCAGCCCAAAAAATACCATTAGAAATTTCTACACTATTAGGAATTAAATCAGGAATTGTATGAATAAAATACAAATTATCCTGTTCTACAGGACCACCATTGTAAATCTTAAATTCTACGTTTATTTCAGGAATTAAATCGCTAAGTGTATATTCTAAAGGTTTGTTTAAAATAAAACCTACTGAACCATCTTTGTTATAATCTGCTAGCAAAATAACAGAACGATTAAATGAAGAATCTCCAATTATTGAAGGTTCTGCAATTAACAAATGTCCTTTTTCAGGTTTTACTTCAATCATAATCTATATTTGTATTCTAAAGCTAACATTTATTATTGAAATAGCAAAAATTAATTTTTTAAATAAAAAAAGCTCGATTTTAAATCGAGCCTTTTTATAGATAAAATGTGTTTAATTTTAGTTTACAGCGCTGCTTAAATCAGATCCTGCTTTAAACTTCACTACATTTTTTGCTTTTATCTTAATAGTTTGACCAGTTTGAGGGTTTCTACCTTCTCTAGCTGCTCTTCTAGATACAGACCAAGATCCAAATCCTACTAAAGAAACTCTTTTTCCTTTTTGTAAAGCTCCTTCGATGTCAATTAATAAAGAATCTAATGCTTTTTTTGCTGCTGCTTTAGTGATTCCAGCATTTTCAGCCATTCCATTGATTAAATCTGTTTTGTTCATAAAATTTAATTTTAATTATTATTTAATTTTTTTGAATAATCATTTAACGATTATCCTATACAAATTTATACGGATTATCCATTCACGCAAGTAATAGCAAGGGAAAACACGATTTTTGTTGATAACTTAAACGAATTGTTAATAAAGCTGGACTTTTTTAGTCAGTTTTTATTAAAGCAATGATAGCAAGGGTTTAGAGCATTTTTGCTTCAGAGTGAAATATGTAGCCATTTAAAAGTGATTGAATTTCCATTTTTCGTTTACCTGGAAGTTTTATTTCGAGTATATTTATTAATCCATCATTTACAGCAATTTTTATTGTTTTTTTTGTGGTTATAATGTCACCAATTTTATAATCATGCTTTTCCTTGATAAATTCAGCATCATAAATTTTAACTTGTAATGTGTTTTTATTATTAATTAATTGAGTCCAAGCTGCAGGATATGGATTAAGACCTCTTATTAAATTTATTATGGATTTTGAGTTTTTATTCCAGTTTATTTTGCAGTTCTCTTTATTAAGTTTGTAAGCTGTTTTAATATCCTTAATTATTGGTTGAGGTTTTGTGTTTACTTCTCCTTTTTCTATTAATCTAATAGTTTCTATAACTAATTCGCTTCCTAAATGCATTAATTTATCGTGTAATTGTCCAGCATTTTCGTTTGGAAGTATTTCGGTTTCCTTTTGAAGAATCATTTCTCCAGTATCAATTTTTTCATCTATAAAAAATGTAGATACTCCAGTTTTGGCTTCACCATTAATTATTGCCCAATTAATTGGTGCAGCTCCTCTGTATTGTGGTAATAGAGAAGCATGTAAATTAAATGTACCATATTGTGGCATTTGCCAAACTACTTTAGGTAGCATTCTAAAAGCAACAACAACCTGAAGGTTAGCTTCTAAACCTTCAAGCTCTTTTATAAAGTCTTCATCTTTAAGGTTTTTAGGTTGTAAAAGATTAAGTCCTTTTTGCGTTGCATATCTTTTAACAGCAGATTCATTTAGTTTTCTGCCTCTGCCAGCTGGTTTATCAGGAGCAGTTATAACACCAACAATGTTGTGGTTCTCTTGAATAAGCTTATCTAAAATGGTAACAGCAAATTCTGGAGTTCCCATAAATACAATGCGTAAATCCTTTTTCATTTTAATTTGTAGGTGTTATGATTCGTAATTTTTATAATATTTAATTCTAACATGTGTTTTAATGCTTTAGTTACATTAATTTCTTTAAGCTTTGTAAGTTGAGATAATTCTCTAGATGTATACTCATTGTTTTTTAGAATCTCTTTTATTTTATCAATACTAGTGGCAACATTTTCTTTATTTGTTGTTTTTTTTGAAATACAAACAGAACAAATACCACATGGCTTTAAGTCTTCTTCACCAAAGTACGATAGAAGTTGTATGCTATTACATTCAGTATCATTATTAATATAGTTTATAACTGAATGTACTTGTTTTTCTTTTAATTGATTTTGCTGCTTTACAGTATGTGAAATTTGATTAATTGTACTGTCGTCTTCTCGAGGTACTAAAAATGTAATTTCTGCATCTGTATTTTTAAGAGAAAGACTAATAACTTGATCTTTTTCTAATTGTTTTAAAATTTGAATAACGTTTTCTTCCTTTGCGTTTGCTTTATCTGACACTAAAATGGTATTAATTTTAGTTGGAAAATCAAAAACGCCTCCATAGGTTCTTAAAATTGTTTTTAAAATAATAGCTATTTTTTGGTTATGTTCAATATAATTAAATACTGCTTTATTATTTACAATTATTTGAATAGTTGTTTGCTTTTGATAGTTTTTAGTTAAACTAATGACGCTACATCTATCTAGAATCTGTAATGTGTTGTACGTTATTAATGTACTAAATTTATATGTTTTGCAAAATTCACTAAAATTAAAACTATGTGTGGTAAATTCTCCTTCACCAAAGGATATTTGAAAATAATTACAGAGTTTTCTATATACTGTTTTTATAAAGTCCAATTCTGGTAATACACCTAAAAATTGATTTTTTACTACAGATTCGTCGCCTTTATTTTTTAAAATTACAGCATAAGCTTTTTTTCCATTTCTACCTGCTCTTCCAGCTTCTTGAAAATAGCTTTCTAAACTTTCTGGCAAATTAACATGAATAACAGTTTTTACATCAGATTTATCAATTCCCATACCAAAAGCATTAGTAGCAACCATAACTTGCTTTTGGTTGTTCTTCCATTGGTATAAACTGTTGTTTCTTTCGTTATGACTTAAACCACCATGATATATTGTACTAGTAAATCCAAGATTGTTCAAATGATGACTAATATCAAGAGTACTTTGTCTGTTTCTAACATAGATAATTGAAGATGATTTATTCTTTTTTAAGATTTGTTCAATCTTATAGAATTTATCTTCTGCTTCAAAAACCATATAAGCGAGGTTTTCTCTAACAAAGCTTTGTTTAAAAACCTTATGATTTATAAAATCCAGTTCTTCAATAATATCAGTTACTACAGGTTTTGTTGCAGAAGCTGTAAGTGCAATAATATTGACACTGGGTAGAAGTTCTCTTAAAAGTGTTATGTTTTTATAAGCTGGTCTAAAATCGTTTCCCCATTGACTTATACAATGTGCTTCGTCTACAGCTATGAGGTTAACATTCATTTGTTTAATACGTTCTTGAACAAGTTCTTGTTGTAAACGCTCCGGAGAAAGGTATAAGAATTTATAATTACCATGAATACAATTGTCTAACAATCTAGAAATATCGCTGTAACCATATTCACTCGTTAAAGCCATGGCTTTAATATCTTTTTGTGAAAGGGCTTGCACTTGATCTTTCATAAGAGCAATTAAAGGTGAAACTACAATACAAATACCTTCTTTAGCTAATGCAGGAATTTGAAAGCATATAGATTTTCCTCCTCCTGTTGGTAATAACGCAAATGTATCGTTACCTTCTAAAACACTATTTATAATTTCTTCCTGTAGTGGTTTAAAGTTTGTGAAATTCCAGTAACGTTCTAGTATTTCAATTGGATGTTGCACTATAATTGATTTACAATTTCTAAAATAAAATCTGTACGCTTATTAACTGTGCCAAAAGGTACATCATGAAGTTTATAACCATATTTAGTATATGTATTAACTAAATGGTCATGGATTTCTAATGCTTGCTTAAAGTTTTCGTAACGTTCGTTATCGCTTACATAAATATCTTGCCAAGGTGTTAAAATAAAGACATGGTCATAAATATGTTCTTTACAAGCATCTGTAAATCGATTAGGATAATCAGTGCCTAGATAATCCATATATGCAACAACATCTGGTATACCTCTGTCTAAAAAAGTAACAGATGACCTATTGTTTAGAGCCTCAATGAATTGATCTTTACGCCCTTTTAACAGCATATCGCTAAATAAAAGTGGTTCTGTTAAAAACAATTGATCAATACCTTTTTTTTGAGCTTCAAGCGTAACCTGACGAGATATTTCTTCAATACAAATATGATTTCGTTTCAATAATTCATTAATTATTGATGTTTTTCCAGTTCCAGGACCTCCAGTTATGACAATTTTTTTTGAATTCAAATTTGGCAAGGTTTTCGATGTAAAAATCGTAATTATATATAGAAATAAAAAATATTTAAAAGTGTATATTTGCAACGCTTTAAAAATAAAGTTATGAGTCAGCCTAATTCAGAAGAATTTTATAAAAAACTAAAAGTTCAGCTAACAGAAACATCTAGTTGGCCTTCTAAGTATCTCTACAAGTTTATTGTAGCTTCAGATTCTTTAAAGATTAGTCAAATTCAAAACCTATTTAACAATACAGGAGCGGTCATAAATACCAAGGAATCTAAAAACGGAAAATATACAAGTGTTTCAGTACATGTAGAGATGAAAAATCCAGATGCTGTAATTTTTAAGTATATAGAAGTAACTAAGAAAGTTGAAGGTGTTATTTCATTATAATTTCCTTAGCTAAATAATCTTAGAATCTTTATTTTTTTCGTAATTTGCAAACAAGAGAAATCTTCATGTATACCATTAACACTACACACATTTTATTTTGATAGAACAATTAGAGTACAACACAGAACGCGAGCATTTAATAATTCCAGAATACGGAAGACATATCCAAAAAATGGTTAATTATGCTACTAACTTACCAACAAAGGAAGAACGTAATAAAGTAGCAAAAGCTATTATTGCAGTAATGGGAAATCTCCAACCACATTTAAGAGATGTTCCAGATTTTCAGCATAAACTTTGGGATCAATTATTTATAATGTCTGATTTTAAATTGGATGTAGATTCGCCATATGATAAACCTGAACGCGAAATTCTTGAAGCTAGACCAGAACCGTTAAGATATCCTCAAAATCATCCTAAATACAGATTTTATGGTAACAATATTAAAACCATGATTGATGTTGCGAATACTTGGGAAGATGGAGAAATGAAAGAGGCTCTTGTCTATACCATTGCTAATCATATGAAAAAATGTTTCTTGAATTGGAATAAGGACACTGTTGAAGATAGTGTGATTTTTCAGCATTTATTCGAATTATCTGATGGTAAAATAAATTTAAAAAACAGCACTGAAGATCTAACAGATTCTTCAAGTTTGATGAAAACAAAACGCAAATTCAACAAAAACACTAAAACTAAAAAAGGTCATAATAGAAACCGTAAACGTTATTAGTTATAATGAAAACATTTAAAATTGAAGGTGGTCACCAATTAAAAGGTGCAATCCAACCTCAAGGCGCAAAAAACGAATCTCTTCAAATTTTATGCGCATTATTGCTAACTCCTGAGAAAGTTACAATCCATAACATTCCAGATATTGTAGATGTCAACAAACTTATAACACTTCTGGGTAAATTGGGTGTTAAAGTAAATAGACTAAAACCAGGTTCTTATCAATTTCAAGCAGATGAGGTAAACATGGAATACCTCGAATCTGAAGAATTTAAAGTTGATGGTAGAGGTTTGAGAGGTTCAATAATGATTGTTGGGCCATTATTAGCTCGTTTTGGTAGAGGTTATATTCCAAAACCAGGAGGTGATAAAATTGGTAGACGTCGTTTAGATACTCACTTTGAAGGTTTTATTAGATTAGGAGCTAAGTTTAGATACAACAAAGAAGATTCTTTTTATGGTGTAGAAGCTGATGAACTTAAAGGAACAAATATGTTGCTTGACGAAGCTTCTGTTACAGGAACAGCAAATATTGTAATGACAGCAGTATTAGCTAAAGGAAAAACTACTATTTACAATGCTGCATGTGAGCCTTATTTACAGCAATTATGTAAAATGTTAGTGAGAATGGGAGCCAAAATTTCTGGAATTGGTTCTAATTTATTAGAAATTGAAGGTGTAGATAGTCTAGGTGGAACAGAACATACCATGCTACCAGATATGATTGAAATTGGAAGTTGGATTGGTCTTGCAGCTATGACTAAAAGTGAGTTGACTATTAAAAATGTAAGTTGGGACGATTTAGGCCAAATCCCTAATGTATTTAGAAAACTAGGTATTACACTAGAGCAAAGAGGTGACGATATTTTTATACCTGAACATAAGGATGGTTATGAGATTCAGAATTATATAGATGGTTCTATTTTAACTGTTGCAGATGCTCCTTGGCCAGGATTTACACCAGATTTATTAAGTATTGTTTTAGTTGTCGCAACACAAGCAAGAGGTAGTGTTTTAGTACACCAAAAAATGTTTGAAAGTCGCTTGTTCTTTGTCGATAAGTTAATAGATATGGGAGCAAAAATCATATTATGTGATCCACATCGTGCTACTGTAATTGGTCATGATTTTAAATACGAACTGAAATCAACAACAATGACATCTCCAGATATTAGAGCTGGTATCTCATTATTAATTGCAGCTTTATCTGCAAAAGGCACATCAACAATTCATAATATAGAACAAATTGACAGAGGTTACGAGCGTATTGACGAACGTTTAAGAGCTATTGGAGCAAAAATTGAGCGTATAGAAAGTTAATGAGCTTAGAAAGACTATTAAATAAACGAAGTGGTAATTCTTGCGAATTATGTGGAGCAGAAGACCATTTACAAGTTTATACTCTACAACCTGCACAAAAGCCTGAAGAATCAAATAGCTTATGTGCTTGTAAAACTTGTGTTAAACAAATAGAAAATCCAGATACAATGGATGCTAATCATTGGCGATGTTTAAATGATAGCATGTGGAGCGAACATAAACCCGTTCAAATTTCAGCATGGCGATTGCTTAATAGATTAAAATCTGAAGGTTGGCCACAAGATCTTTTAGAAATGATGTATCTAGATGAAGACGATTTAAAATTTGCAAAAGCACTTGGTGATGGTGAAGATGATGAAAATAAATTAGTACATCGCGATGTTAATGGTGTTGTTCTTAAAGCTGGAGATTCAGTTGTTTTAATTAAAGATTTAAAAGTAAAAGGATCTAGCATGGTTGCGAAACAAGGAACTGCTGTTAGACGCATTTCTTTAGATCAAGACAACGAAGAATATATAGAAGGAAAAGTAGATGGTATAAACATTGTTATTATTACCAAATACGTAAAAAAGATTTAGCTATTATTAAGAGCTTCTTTATAAACGTTTAAACAACGCTCTCTAGCCATTTTATGATCTACAATAGGAGAGGAATATGTTAGCTCTTGATATTCTGGAACCCATTTTTTAATGTATTGATGTTGTTTGTCAAATTTTTCAATTTGAGTTGTAGGATTAAAAATTCTAAAATAAGGAGCTGAATCAACACCACAACCAGCAACCCATTGCCAATTTCCAATATTACTAGACATCTCGTAATCTTGTAGTTTTTCTGCAAAATAGGCTTCACCTAATCTCCAATCGATAAGTAAATGTTTACATAAAAAGCTTCCTACTAACATTCGAACTCTATTATGCATAAATCCTGTTTGGTTTAGTTCTCGCATACCAGCATCTACAAGAGGATAACCAGTTTTACCCTTGCACCACAATTCAAATTCGGTTTTGTTATTGCGCCATTTAATGTTATCGTATTGTGGTTTGAAACTTTGTGTAACAGTATGTGGAAAATGCCATAATATTTGCATGAAAAACTCACGCCAAATCAATTCTTTTAGATAAGTTATATTAGAACTCTTTGAGGCTTTTTCTACTATTTTTCTAATACTTACTGTTCCAAAACGGAGATGAGGTCCAATTTTAGACGTTCCATCTTTAGCTGGAAAATTCCTGGTAGCTTCATAGTCGTTTATTAATTCTGCATCAACTGTGTAAGGTTCAATATGTTGATTTGAAGTCTCAAAACCAATTTTTTTTAAACTTAGATTAGGAATTTGGTTTGATTTGAAAAGTTTATCAAGATGGTTTTCAGATTTAAGAAATTCAACGCCTTTAGTATTGAAAGCTTCTAACCATTTTTTTGAATAAGGCGTATAAACTTTGTAAGGCGAACCATCAGATTTCACAATCTCATCTCGTTCAAAAATAACTTGATCTTTATACGTATTAAAAGCTATTCCTTTTGAATTTAAATAATTTGAAATACTGTTATCACGTTTTATCGCATAAGGTTCGTAGTCGTGATTGGTGTAAACAGAATCAATATTGAATTGCGCTGAGAGTTCTTCAAAAACCGACTTTGGAGAGCCATAATACATGGCAATACCACTATGGTAGTTTTGTTTTAAATCTGAATTTAGCTTTTGTAATGTTTGATGAATAAACGTTATACGAGCATCGTCTTTAGGTAATTCATTTAAAATTTCAGAATCAAAAATAAAGATTGGTAAGACTTCATTTCTAGATTGTAATGCATGATATAATCCTACATTATCATCTAATCTTAAATCCCGTCTAAACCAAAATATTGATAGTTTATTAGCCATTGTAAACACCAAAAAGTTCTTCTAACTTTTCTTTTCTATAATTGAAAATTTCTTCAAGTTTTGGTTTTACTAAAATAGGATGTGCCAATTGACCTAACCATCCAAATGGAACTTTATAATCTATAATATCTTCCATCTCAACACCACCTTCAATTTCTTTAATAAAATGTTTATGATGCCAAAGCGCATAAGGACCAAAACGTTGTTCGTCTACAAAGTAGTGTTTATCCTTGACATGTGTAATTTCTGTTACCCATTTAGTTTTAATGCCAAAAACGGGAGTTACGATGTATTGTATAATTTGTCCAGGAAACATTGGTCTGTCTGCTCCAGAAAGTATATCAAAACTCATATAATCTGGTGTTATGGTTTTTAAGTTTGCTGGACTAGATAAAAACTTCCAAGCTTGCTCTACACTAATTGGTAGACTTTGTTTTTTATGTAAGGTGTAGATTTTCATTGTTTAGTTATAAATTACGATGTAAAGGTTTAAAGACGTTGCTATGAGTAACCAAATCATATAAGGTAAAATTAAAAAGCTTTTCGCTTTTAATGTGATGTAATATTTAAAAAAGAAATAGAATACTACACTTGTTAAAAGTGTAATAATTAGTAATCCAAAAGCTGTTTGATGAAGGTTAAAAAAGATATAATTCCAAATAATATTCAGCAAAATTTGAACACTAAATACTGTAGCTATTTTATTAAAACCTAATGTTATCACTAAGTAAGACATATAGACAGAAAAACACAACATTATGGTTGTCCATGCAACACCAAAAAGCCAACCTGGAGGTGTCCAAGGTGCTTGGTTTAAATTTTGATACCATTGCGTTTGTGGGCCATTATCCATTAAAATATTTCCAATGTATAATGCACCAAAATTTAGCACAAGAAATATGAGCAACCACTTTAGTAGCTTCACTGATTTTGGTTGTTTTTAAGATATTCAATTTTATCTAAAATAACTTGTGCCTCTGCAAATTTTAAATCGCTTTGAGATCTATTAATTGTAGATAGTTTATGCCATTCTGCAAGTAAAGTAGTGTATTTTAGTTCCAGTTTTTCTATCTCACTTTTTTTCTTAAATAATCCAAACATAGTTTTTTTATTTTACAAGTTTTGTGATTTTACTACTCATAGGTTTTGTCATAGAGTAGAAGTAGTCAACAAACTGACCTTTTTCGTTAACTATATATTTTTGAAAATTCCATTTAACTGAAGAATTTGTTGTTCCGTTTAACTCTTCAGATGTTAACCATTTGTATAATGGATGCTGGTTATCACCTTTCACATCAATTTTTTCTGTGAGTTGGAATGTTACACCAAAATTCTTTTCACAAAATGTTTTAATTTGTGAAGCAGTTCCTGGTTCTTGACCACCAAATTGATTACTAGGTACACCAATTACTACTAAGTTATCATTATAAGTTTCGTGAAGTTCTTGTAAATCTGCATATTGCTTAGTGAAACCACATTCAGAAGCTACATTTACAAAGAGAATTTTTTTGCCTTTAAATGTATTTAAGTCAAGAGGTTTGCCATCCAAAGTATTTATTTTGATATCGTAAATAGATGTTGATGGATCTTTAAGTGTTTGAGCATTACTAAATATTGAAAACATAATTGCGAATAATATTAAAAAGTTTTTATTGATTTTCATTGTTTTAAATTTTAAATGAGACAATTCCACAGTCTAAGTTAAAGATTTGTCCTGAAATGGAGCTAGCATGATCAGAAATTAAATACGTTGCCATTTGCGCTACTTCGTCTGGTTGTAAATATTTTTTAAGAGGATGACGTTCTTTAATATTCTCTATCATTCTGTCATTTCTTAATAATTTGGATGCTAAATCAGTATTAGTTACAGTAGGAGCAATAGCATTAATCCTAACTTTTGGAGCAAGTTCAGCACCAAGAGATTTAACTAAACCTTCAACACCAGATTTTGCTGTGGCAATGCTCGCATGAAATGGCATTCCAAGTTTTGATGCTACAGTACTAAAC
>JABDPN010000287.1 GCA_013042715.1 Flavobacteriaceae bacterium
CTTTAGTAAAACCTCCACCCCTATGGACTCTTACAGTTAAGTAATATGCAGCTTCACGTTCCATATCATATGTATTGAAAAGTAATCTAAAGGTTTTAGAGAAACTATATCCTTTTGCTAAACTATCTACAGCTATTACGCGATATGCAATTTCTTTTAAGCGTTTAATAGTTAAATTTCCAGACATATATTCACTAAAAACAGCTAGACCTTCTTGAGTTTCAACATTATTTGGAAAACCATGAGAAAAAATCTTTAAAGGTTGTAATAAACCATTCATGGTTGTAACCATATGGACACCAATTTCATGGTTTGTGAGAACACCTATTTCATTTTCACTAAACGTATGATTAGAGTTTAATACTAATGTTTTGGTATTGTTTAGAACCATTGCAATGGCTCCCATTTTACTGGAATGTTTGATGTTGTATGTAAAGTCGTAACGCTTAGAATACCTTCTGAATTCCTCTTCGGTTTCTTCAACAGAATATCTTTGTTTAAACTGATTGGTATCTTTATCATTTTCAAAATGAAGAATGAATTTAGCATTATCAACATCATTCTCTGTTGGTGTTCCAAAAGAATGTAAACTATTGTAGTAGAATTTTTTTCCTTCACCAACTGTTTCAATACTTTGGATAAGTCCTGAATAGAAATAGATAATATCCTCGTAGAGTTGTCTTAAACGTACATCTTCAATACGTTCTATTTCCATAGAGAAAAACTCTCTGTGCAGTTTAAACTTGTCAAAATCTATTTGAGGATAAACAAAAGAAGGGTCTGTTAAATACTTAGAAGCAAAGAACTTTTCCTTTTCAGATTCAATATTTAAAGGATTAACATAGTTAAGGAGTTCAATTTTTTTTACTAATTGATCTATTTTCTCGTCTATTTCTAGTAATGCTTTATTTGCCACAGTTTTTTCTAACTTCATAAAATCTTAGCTATGCTCTATTAAAAATTGTGATGCATGTTTAGTAATCATTGTTCTAAGTTGTTTTTCTACTGCTGAAACAACTTCAGGATAGATTATTTGTTGATATTCATCACAATAAATCTTAGCAATTTCGGTTGCCAAAACTAATGTATTTTTGAAGTTTTTGGTAATATATTTTAGAAAATATCCATTACCAAAAAAAGTATTATTAATATCTGCTGTAGATTTAATTCCATTTGGGAGCTTCATTTTTGATAGCATTTGTCTCCATGTTTCAATACTATTTCCAAATCTCACATTATCTATATTAGATGTACCTAAGTTCCATGTTGGCACTTCTCTATCCCATCGTTGCCAGTTATAACTGTGCATATCGTAAACAATAGCAACTCCAAATTTAGATTCAATTTTATTGACTAAAGTGTTTACAACTTTGTAAAAGTTATCATGTTTTACTAATGACTTTTGTTTTTTAGTTTCATCTAATTGCCTTTTCCACAACTGTTTTCCCCAAGCAGTATCGAAAACCGCTTCTTCAGGAGGTCTATTTAGGTCGTATTCAAATCTAGAATCACAACCGGATATGACAATAGGATGCGAATGAACCATGTTTTTCGTTTCTGGGTCTTCTTCGTACCATCTGTCATATTCAGAATGTAAACAATTATCCCAAAGCTCTTTTCTAAATTGATGGCCATCATGAACTGCTCCACATACATATGGCACATAGGTGTCAATTTTTAAGGTCATTGAATAATCTAAAGCAACTGCATGAAAAGTCTCTTCCTTATTAATTTTCTTAATAATTTCGTCAATTGATAGTTTTATCATTCTAACTCAACATATTTTTTAAAAATGAATACAAATTACGTTCCATGGTATCATAACTACCATCTGATAAGAACAATTTTTTAATATCCTCGAAAAGTATATCGAGCTCAATTTTTGAGTAATGCTCTTCTTCTAAAGCTGAAACAATTTTTTGTAAACTTTGATAATCGTTATCCTTATCAAATTCATCATATACTTTCTGAAAGGTTTGCATATCAACTTTAGAAATAATCACGTTTTTCTCATGATTATCAATCTCTAAATTACAATGTGCTGCATAAAGTAAAATATAGGCAACTAATTCTTCTTTGGTCCAATTACTCATAATATTATATTTATGTTGTTAAACTACCATATTCTGTCCAAGAACCATCATAAACTGATACATTTTTAATTTCTGAAAGTTCTGCTGCAAGCGCTAAAACACAAGCTGTAACTCCAGAGCCACAGGAAAAGATTAGCTTTTTTTCTTCATTAATTAATGTATTAAAAATCTGTTTTAATTTAGACTTTGATTTTAAAATATTTCCATTGAATAATGTGGTATAAGGAAGACTTTTGGAATTAGGAATGTGTCCAGACCTTAAGCCAATCCTTGGTTCTTCAATTTCACCATTAAATCGTGAAGCATTTCTGGCATCAAGAATTAGACAACTAGAATCATCCTTAAACTGTTGAATATCCGTAAAGAAATTGAAATATTGAGGATTGTATATCGCTTGAAAATTTCCTTTTTTTATTTGTTTACCTGTTTTAGTTTTAGTTTGATAACCTGATGCTATCCATTCTGGTAATCCTCCATCTAAAACTGTAACATTATCAAATCCAAAGGATTTAAAAAGCCACCAAACACGAGCACTTGAGTAAATACCCTTATCATCATAAACAACTATATAACTTTCATTATTTATACCAAGGTTTTGTGCTTCTTGAGTAAACTGTGCCTCACTTGGTACAGTATTAGGAAATTTAGCATCAACATCACTAAACTTATTTTTTATATCGAAAAAACGAGCATTTGGTATTTGAAGATTAGACAATTCATTAGAACTATCTGTGACCTTTTTGATGCTGCCATCCAGCACAATTAAATTAGGGTTGATATCTAAATTTATATGTAACCAATCAACTGAAACTAATGATGAATTGATTTTCATATTTTAAGCATCTTCAACTGTTTTACGTAAACGAGATCGTCTATCGAAAGCCTGAAGTTTATCTAAAACTTTACTTTCTAAGAAGTCTATTACACGTTCTTCAACTTTTACTTTATTCTTGTAGACTTTATTCATGTATGTAATGCCTCCAGGAGACATAACATTTACTTCTACTAACATACCTCCAATAACATCGATACCAACAAAATACAGTCCATCACTAACTAGTTTTGGACCAATTTGTTTGCATAAAGCTTTTTCTTGTTTCGTTAACGAATGTTTAGCTATTCGTCCACCAGCAGATACATTGGAACGATGATCTCCAGTTCCTGGAATTCGTTTCATAGCACCAACAGGCTCGCCATTAAGCAGTAAAATTCGAACGTCTCCTTGATCAGCACCTTCAATGTAATCTTGTAAAATAACATAATTTGAAGTACCATCAGCACTATTGATATAAAAATCTAATAAGGAATTAATATTATTCATTGCTGATTTTTCAATAAGAATAACTCCAGAACCTCCAAATCCATTTAATGGCTTGATAATCATTTTATCTGATTTAGATTCTTTGATCTGCTCAATCAAATAATCTTTATTTTTAGAAACATGCGTATTCGGAATTATATTACTATGAGCATCACCAAATGCTGCTGTATAAAGTTTATTATTTGCTTCTCGCATACCTTCTAAAGAATTGATAATAAAAACATCATCCTTAACAGAATCTAGAAAGTTTAACATTATTGGATCTAAAGGAGGATTAGCTCTAAAAAATATAGCATCAAATCCAGCAAGTGGTAGCATTTCGTCTCGTAATTCTACTTTTCTATAAAATGATTTTAGGTTGCTTGGTACTTTATCCATTCTTCCAACAACCTTACAAAATGCATTTGTAACACTATCTCTGATCGTTAAATTTGCAGGAGTACATAATGCGACTCCATGTCCTCGTTTTGAGCATTCTCTTATTAGTGCAAGACTTGTATCATTTTCTGCATCAATTTTCTCCCAAGGATACATTATAAAACAAATATTCATATTGAAATGTTTTTGTTATTATATTTAAAAATAGAAAAATAATTTTGAATTCTATGTTATGGTTATCCCATATCAATATCATCCATATCCAAATCAACTAGATTATCTTCTCTATATTCTAAAACTTCACCTTCAGTACTTGCTATAACTGCAGCACCACATGTATCACTCCAAACGTTAATTGCAGTACGGAACATATCCAGAATCCTATCTACAGCTAATATCAATCCAATTCCTTCTAATGGTAATCCAATTGTAGACAAAACAATAGTGATCATAACCAATCCTGCCATTGGTATCCCAGCAGCACCTATAGAGGCTAATAAAGCTGTAAGAACAGCTGTGAGCTGTTGTCCAATTGTAAGATCAAATCCGTATGCCTGAGCGATAAACATGGCAACCACCATTTCATACAAAGCAGTAC
>JABDPN010000288.1 GCA_013042715.1 Flavobacteriaceae bacterium
TGAAAAAAATAAATAAAAAGCAAATTAGCCAAGAAGTATTTGATTTATATGACGATTATGCACATAATAAATTAGAACGTAGACAATTTATTGAAAAACTATCTTTGTATGCTGTTGGAGGATTAACAGTGCCATCTTTATCAAGTTTTATGTCACCAAATTACAAGAATACCACTGTTGTAAAACAAGACGATTCCAGAATTGATTCAAAATTTATTACTTACAATTCGCCTAAAGGAGGTGGTGAAATAAAAGGGCTACTATCAAAACCAAAAGATGTTAAAACTAAAGTTCCTGGAATTATTGTTGTACATGAAAACAGAGGACTAAATCCTTACATAGAAGATGTAGGCAGAAGAACTGCTGTAGGTGGATTTATTAGTTTAGCACCAGATGCATTATCTCCTCTTGGTGGTTATCCAGGAAATGACGATGATGGTCGTGCTTTACAAAAAAAACGTGATAGAAATGAAATGCTTGAAGATTTTATTGCAGCATATCAGTATTTAAAAAATAATAAAGATTGCAATGGTAAAGTTGGCGTTGTTGGTTTTTGTTTTGGAGGATGGATTTCTAACATGATGGCAGTAAAACTACCAGAACTTGGAGCAGCAGTACCTTATTATGGGAGACAACCACTGGATGAAGATGCATCAAAGATAAAAGCACCTTTACTTTTACAGTACGCTGAGTTAGATACAAGAGTAAATGCTGGTTGGCCGGCATATGAGGCTATTCTTAAGAAAAACAATATCGATTATATAGCTTATATGTATCCTAAAGTAAATCATGGATTTCATAATAACACGACACCTCGGTATAATGAAAAAGCTGCTAATTTATCTTGGGAACGTACTATAGCATTTTTTAAAAAATATCTTAAGTAAAAATCAACAAACATTAATGACAATATTAAGATCTAATTAACTAAAACCCTTTAGAAATTCTAAAGGGTTTTTACTTTTTATAACTTTCTTCTCAGCCTTTTTCTAATAAACCAAACGAGTAGTCCAATACCAATTACTATTGGCCAAATATAGATCATACCTAACAACAGATTTTCAATAATCTGCCAACCAAAACTTAAGCCATCTTTGGTCTTGTCCCAAAACGTTTTTGTATAACTTATAGGTTCTTCAGTATATTCCACTGTTTCGTATAAATCAACTTGTATAGTACTATAAGCAACTTTGTTATTTAGATATTTTAAGCGTCCTTGTGCAGATTCTATTTCTTCTTGAATTACACGTAGCTTTTCTTCTGTAGCCAGAATATCCTTAACCGTTTTGGCATTTTTACGTAAAATAGTTTCATAACGTTGTTTTACTTCAAGCTTGGTTTTAAGTCGCGTTTCAATATCAACGTATTCTTCCGTAACATCTTTTGTTGTTATGTTTTCGTATTCTACAAACTCTACAACTGCATTAATAGAGTCTAGTAACACATCAAAATGTTGTGCAGGTACTTTAATAGTAAATCTGTTTTCAATATTATACAGGTTATTCTGGAAACGTAAATCGGATATGTAAGCATCTAATTGTATTGCTATAGCTTTAATCTGTTGTGTAGACAGTTTTACGTTTTGTACTTTATAACGTGCAGATGCAGATTTAATAATTTTTAAATCCTTTGGAAATTCTGGTTTTTTAAGATCGTTAGGACTTGTTACAGATTCTTCTACTTTCAGACTTTTATAATCTTCTGTAACTGCAACAGGTTCTAATGCATAACTCTCGCTTTTTGCGTTTTGGTTACACGACGAAATAATAAAAACAAAGATTACTATTCCAATAATTTTAAATACTGATTTCAATGGTTTTGCGTTCATAATTTTATATTTTTAAGAATTACTGGAATAAACATATAACTTGAAACCTTTTTTGTGTTGTAAAACACTTGTAAGGTTTTTGTAAACTATTTTACAAAACCTAAATAATTGATTTTGTTAAGATTACAATAATTTGAATTCAGCTGAAAAACATTTATTTGACCTTTTAAAAACTGCTATTGCAAAAACATTTTTGCAAAATAATAGTGCTCCAGAAGCGATTAGCGAATGGAAAGGCGAAGAGATTACTCAGTTTCAAGAAGATCTTTTTCAAAAAGTAAAAGCCAAAGTAAGCGAGAAATGGTTTTACACATATTTTAAAAAACAGCCTGAAAAACTACCTCGAATAGATATGCTTAATCTATTGAGTAATTATGTTGGTTTTGAAAATTGGAATTCCTTTAAAGTTAAACATCAAAAGAAAAGATTATCTAAAAAAGGTAGTCTTTCTAAAGTATTGCTTGCTGTTGTATTTATTTTGGTTTGTGTGTTTATCATGAAATTAAATTCTAAAAACGAGTTTAAGTTTTGTTTTGTAGACCAAGATAAAGGTGAGGCTATTCTTAATATTGCTTTGGATATTAAAGTGATACAAGACAACCAATCTCCTTTATATTTTAAAACCGATAGCATAGGTTGTTTTACCTATTCAACCAAGGCAGATAAAGTGCATTTTGTTGTGCAATCACCTTACCATAAAACAGATACCATTATTCGTTATAAAGATGCTAACAAAAATCAAATAGTAAAATTAACTACAGACGATTATGCTTTAATGCTAGATTATTATACTAACGGAAATATTAATGATTGGAAGAAGCGTAAAGCACAACTTGATAAAATGATTGCTGATAATGCTGTAATTTATCAGTTATATAAAAATAATTTAGGAGTAGAAATCTATACTAAAGATGAATTTATTAGGAAACTAACCATTCCTACACAAAATTTAAAACGCATTAAAGTTTTAGATAAAGCTTTTGAAAATGAAAAGATTGTAAAATTAAAATTCATAATAGAATGAAGAAACTATATTACATATTGTGTTTGTTTTTAGTGTTTTCATGTATGAATAGTTCTGAAACTAAATCAACAAACATTGAAAAATCTGCTATGGAACCTAAAGCAGTTGAAGTATTTGAAGCTACAGATTTAAAAGCAAATGATCTTGAAATATTTACAGAGCAAGATATTGCCTATCAAAAATTACAAGAGTTTTACGATTTAACTATTTTAAAGCAACTCCATCCAGAATTTGAAGAAGACATTACTAAACAACTTGAAGAATTATCTAGCTCTGAACTTAATTTACCTAGAATCTCAAGAGAAATCAAAATCAGTAACCTAAAACAAATTGAAGCTTCAGAAAAACTAAATGATTCCACTTCTAAACTTAAATTGAGTTACGATATTCAATCTGAATTAGGCACACAAAAGGATTCCATTTTTGCACTTATCAAAACCTCAACCATAACTATTGAAGGCCAACAACAAAAAGCATATAGAATTACGTTTGAAAAAAACTAGATTAAAGTTAATAATTGGTTCATGTGTTTAAACGTAAAAGTTGCATGATTTTTAAGCTCATGTTTGTAATCGTGAGCAGTAAATCCAAATACATCAAAACCACCTCGTCTAGCTGCTTCTACTCCTAACAAACTATCTTCAATCACAAGACATTCAGAAGGTTTAAAACCCATAGTTTTTGCAGCATGAAGAAATATATCTGGTTCTGGTTTCCATTTTTTAATTGAGAAGCAACTAAAAATATGATTATCCTCAAAATATCCTAACAATCCAGTAACTTCTAAATTGAGTTTTATTTTTTTTTCTGGACCACTTGAAGCAACACAATAAGGAATGTCTAAGTTTTCCAATACATCTTTAACCCCTTCAATAGGTTTTATATCTTTTTTAAAAGCTCCAAAAGTGCGTTTTCTAAATGCTTTCTCAAAAGTTTTAGGTAATGGTTTACTAATTAAATTTTCTATGAGTTTTAAACAACCTTTAAAGGAATTACCTTTAAAGTTATTCATGGCATATTCTAAATCAATATTAGCACCATTTTCGTTTGCCATTTCGGTTAGAATCCTATTGCTTATAGTCTCACTATCAACCAGAACACCATCGCAATCAAAAATGACACACTTGTATTTATTCATACTATTTCACTACAAAGAGTTTAGATGTTATCCTATTTATTTTAAGTAGATACAATCCTGAAGCTATATTTCTAGGCAACTCTATTTGCGTAACTAAATTATCTTCATTATACATTGTATTTTGAATTTCTATGTACTTCCCTGTAATATCAAATATTTCAAATTCTTCATTTCCAGTAGTATTAGTTACATTAATATGACTTGATAATACAGGATTTGGATATAAAACAAAAAAGTCATCTTCAGTTGGTAAATCTTGATTTGAGTAGAAATATGGTTCCGCAAAATTAAAAGCATCATTACCAACTTTTTCTCCTATGATTCTACCAGGAATATCATCTGCAGGAGGATGAATTCCTCCCCAAATTCTAGATAAACTACATTGGTCTGAAGCATCTCTATAGGTTGCCCATTGTAAAGTTACATCCATTGAAGGGCCTTCTTCAAACACTAAAAATTCATTCTTTTTAGCTATAAATTCTCCCATTCCACCTGGGAAATAAACATCTCCAGTAAAACGAGTCAAGACCTCTGCTGCTGCTCTAGAATAAGTTGAATGCCCAGAAACAAAACCTGCAAAAGGTGGTGTGACAAATGTTGGTCTTTGATAAGGCCACCAATTTTCTGCTAAAATCCAACCTACTCCAGCTTGATCAACTTC
The DNA here is from genome assembly GCA_013042715.1 of Flavobacteriaceae bacterium. Taxonomy (GTDB): domain Bacteria; phylum Bacteroidota; class Bacteroidia; order Flavobacteriales; family Flavobacteriaceae; genus Site-B15. The sequence continues at coordinate 4,652 of JABDPN010000288.1, forward strand.
TGTATCATCAATATAATCGTGACCTTTCCATGAATACAATTTTATCTTACCAAGATGTTGTAAATTATTTCCAGCTAAAGGATCATCTTCATTCACAATCTCAATAAATCCATCAATTAGTTTAAAACCGTGAGGGTGATAATAAGGCAAATTAGGGTCAGAGCTTTGTCCCTTATCTGCCATATAGCGAATCGCAGAAATTGGCCTTACATAATCGTACCAACCTTTTATACTCCAGGCAGAAATTGCTGCATCATGCATCGTTCCTCCTAAAATAAAATAAGCTTTTACATCCCATTCTAAAGGATTCAGAATTTCTCCTTCACCTTTAAAGCGTCTTTCCAATTGAGGATGATCATTTACATAATTTAGTAAAGTAAACCAATGTCCAGGAGGTGTTTCAGAATCTGGACCATCTGCCCAAAATTCTGCTAAAACCCGTCCATAATCGCCTCGTGGGACCATTTGTGGTTCGTAAGGCATTCCAGTAACTGGATTTGTATTATGTCCTGTTCCGATATCTCCTCCTTCAAAATAATCATAAAAACTTGAATATTGTGTGTAATCTGTAGGTAATGATTCGAATGGAATATTACCAATAGATCTTGGAGAAATATCCCAAATTACACCATCAAACGGATTATGATGACTTCCCCAAACAGACACCATTGAAAATCCCCATTTATAAGCTTCTGAACTAATAGAAGTGTTCGTATCATCTAAATATGGAGGATCAGAAGGATCATTAAACACTCTATATGTATCACCTTCTCTTTCGTAAATAGTTACATCTTCTTCAGTTAAAGCAAATCCATGAACATTTCCCCATTCAGGACTTAAAAAGTCTATAACACTTCCTTCTATTGGATTTCCACTTTGGTCTATAAATGTATCAAGAGTTAAAGGTTGCCATCTATTAGGATCTTCAATTGTAATATTTCCTGGAAACGCTGCTGGTAATGGATTATTAAAAGGAACATAATATGCATTATCATAATCTGATAGCTCTCTGGAACCATCATTTAGTCCGTAGTTGATAATTTGCTCAGCAATATAATTTCCTAAAGCTGCAGCATCACCACTTAAATAATCCAAAGAATTATAATTAATATCATACCCTAATTCACTCATAATTAGATCAAAACGTTTTTGGGAATCTTCAACACCTGGAGAATTTGCAAATCGATTACTGAGTATTCTATACGCTGCATAACTTATGGCTTTTCTTCTTGAATCTTCAATAGATTCTATTGTTATAAAATCTAATAATTCGCTGGTATAACCATTTACTGTATTTCCAATAAAATAAGGTCTTGCTTCTTCATCGTAAATTGCCCATGCGTCATACATTGCTACACTTGTATGAAACAAGTTTCTAGCATGAACTGTTGGTCTTGCGAAGTCACCTCTAATAGCCTCTAATAAGGCTTCATTCCATAATCTTGCTATAGATTTGTTAAAATCAACATTATCTATAGTGAGTTCAACTTCTAAGCTAACCAAAGAACTAGAACAATCAGGTGTGACTTCTATAATAGAAATTATTCCAATTTCTTCTAAGCCCCATTTTACTCTTACCTCATTAGTACCTTGGCCATCTAATATCTCTCCACCATTTACTGACCATTGAGAAATAGAATTTTCAGATAAAGGATAACTGTAAATTTCTTCATTTAAAAAACTTGAGTTAGTTGTTCCAACTATTTCATGACCTTGAAAATAAGTACAAGAACCATCATCTATATAAGCATTTGGATTATAATTGCATGAGCTAGGATCTGTACATCCTGAAACTTTAATACTTGGTTGAATGTCCAAAACTTCATATCCTTGACCTTCTATTGCTTTAATAATGGAATTTGAATTTAAATTTTGATACGTATCAATTAATCCAGAAGGCCATTTTATGCTTAGCTCTAAAATGTTTGTAACTTCGTTTAATCCAAAATGAACAGGAGTTAAACTCTGTCCTAAAAAACCAACTCCAGTATAGTATCGTTTAATTGAGCCATTTTCTGTAGTTAGAGTTAGTTCAGTTCCAATTGCATCTCTATTAGATTGCGTTCCTTGTAAGATAACTTTGAACCAATTTAGACTATTTGTTTCATTAAAATTTAAAGTAGTGTTTTCATAAAAATACGAATGTCTATCACTATTTGTAACAAAGATGTCTATATCTCCATCATTATCAAAGTCAAAATCAACTGCGCTAACACTAATGGTTAAATCTCTTAAGTTTGTATCTTCAGAAATTTCTTCAAATTCTTCTTGACCTTCTACAAATAGGTTTTTAAAGTAAGCATTATATTCTTCGTCTGTAAATGCAAAATCATAACCATTAACAACAAACAAATCTTCGTCTCCATCAAGGTCAAAATCAACAAATTTTGTATCCCAAGCCCAACCTACATCTTTTACATTTTTCTCCTCAGCAACATCAAAAAAGGTGTTATTTCCATCATTTGTTAGTAAATAATTTTCATTAATATTGGTCACATAAAAGTCAAAATATCCATCTCCATTATAATCACCAATTGAAAGTCCCATATCATTTTCATTAATCTCCATGCCATATGAAACTGCATCATCAAAAAATTGATTTCCATTTTGATTAATTAATAAAGGATTCGAACTATCTAAATCATTAGTTATGTATAAATCCATCCATCCATCAGAGTTAAAATCAAATGGATAAGCTAAATATAAATGTTGAGTATCCGCTATTTCAATTTTGTTTGTTACGTCTAAAAAAGTACCATTTCCATTGTTTTCATAGAGTCTGGCACTTTCACATTCTCCCCAGATAGTAATGTAAATATCCAAAAAACCATCATTATTATAATCAAACCAAGTTGCGCTTGGTGTAATACAGTTATTAAAACTTTGAATACCTGAACTTTCTGTTACATCTTGGAAGGTTCCATTTCCAAGATTTTGGAATAGTTGTATTTTTAAGGAATATGTTAATAATATATCTGGAAAACCGTCATTGTTATAATCTCCCCAAAAAGCACCATATTTAAAACCATCTAAAGCACTATTATCTAATGTTTGTTCATTTTCAGTTAAGATTCCTAATAAACCTGACTGTTCTGTTACATCTTCAAATGTTCCATCGTTATTATTTTTAAATAACTTACTTTTTGTTTTTTCAATACCTTGTTGATCAATACTTTTGGCCACTACAAAAATATCTAAATCATTATCTCCATCATAGTCTGCTACAGAAGCTCCATTGTTTTCTTCAAGAAATCCTAATCCTGAAACGTTTTCTACTCGGTTAAAATATTGTGAAAATGCAAACGAGGAGGTCAAGATGATTAAATAAAGTATTGTGTGTTTTATATTAATATAAAGTAGTTTTTTATTCATTAATTTAAATTTTGAAGCTTAAATCTAATATTATACAAAAATTAAAAACTTAAGGTGTTGAACTCGATACTTGTAAAACTTTTCCATTATAAAATTGATGGCCATTTAATGCGAAATTAAATATATAACCTGCCATTTCTTTTGCTTTTATAGAAGCTTCGTAACCTGGAAATGCCTCTTTAAGCATTTCGGTTTGTACTGCTCCTAAGGCTAAGACATTAAAGGAAGGTCCAGTCTCTTTATATTCTTCTGCGAGTAGTTCTGTAAGCGTTATTAAAGCTCCTTTACTAGAACTATATGCTGCTAATCCTGGGAATTTCATACTTCCTTGAATTCCTCCCATAGAACTAATATTTACAACATGGCTATCTTCATTCATAAAAGGTAGAAGAACTCTTGTTAATTCTGAAACACCAAAAACATTGGTTTTATAAATGTTTTCAAAATCTTTAAAAGTAGTTTCTGAAAATGCCTTATTTAAAAGTGCACCAGCATTATTAATAAGCACATTTACTTGTTCCCAGTTTTTATTGATGAAATCTAAGACCAAGTTATAATCTTTTTCTTTAGTTAAATCAAAAGACAATGCTGTTACATTCTTTAAGTTTAAACTATCTAAAGGTTCAAAGTTTCTAGAAAGAGCTAGAACGTTATAATCTGCATTAGAAAAAAGTTTAACCAATTCTAATCCTATGCCTCGACTCGTACCAGTAATTACAATATTCTTCATCTTCATTTTTTATATGCTTTAAAGATAAAAAAGTAATTTATACTTTATGCTTAGCGCAGAATATTTATAATAGTATTTCTTGCTTAAATTTTGTAAATTGTTAGTTGTAATAAACTTCCTGTTTATGAAAACAAAAAGTACCTATTTCATGGTTATTGAAACCAGTGATTATTTACATCGATTAGAAGCTAATCAGTTTAATTTATTCACTCAAAAACTTCATAATGGCATTTCTAAAGTCCTAAAAAGTTTTAATGCAAAAATATTGTTGCATAATGATAATACCTATCATGTTGGATTTAAATCTGTAAGTAATTGTATGTTTTGTGCCTTTAAAATTCAATCAAAATTTAAATATATTACACCAAAATTTGATAGTTCTATAAGGCAACTTAAAATTAGTGTCTCTAAAAATTATAAGGATAAAAATGCAAAAGTTCTAGCCATAAGAATGTGTGAAGTTGTTAAAGATCAAATTGTAATTAGTAATGATATAAAACACGATTATGAAGTCGAAAACAAAAACAGTATTATCTCTAAAGAACAAGTAAAAATTTTAAGCAATTCAGATCAAAGATTTCTAACAAATCTAATGGATTATGTAGAAAAAATATGGAATGATAGTTCGTTTAATATATCGCAATTAAGTGAACCATTACAATATAGTAAATCACAAGTTTACAGAAAATTAAAAGCTTTAACAGATAAGTCACCAAGTACGTTTATTAGAGACTATAGATTAAAAAAAGCAATGCATTTATTGAGGCATAAAAACGATTATATTTCTAATATTGCTGAACAAACAGGATTTAAAAGCAGTACATATTTTTCTAAATGCTTTAAAGATAGATTTGATATTTTACCTTCAAAATATCTACAGCAACACACATAAAAAAAACCTCAGAAATGAGGTTTTTTTAATATTTATTTTAATCTTGTCTTAAACCAACATGGTAACAGGATTTTCTATATAACCTTTTAAGGTTTGTAAGAATAATGCTCCTGTTGCACCATCTACAGTTCTGTGGTCGCAAGCTAAAGATAATTTCATTGTATTACCAACTACAACTTGTCCATCTTTTACAATTGGTTTTTGAACTATTGTACCAACTGATAAAATTGCTGAATTTGGTTGATTTATAATAGATGTAAAACTTTCTATACCAAACATTCCAAGGTTAGAAATTGTAAAGGTACTACCTTCCATTTCTTCTGGAGTCAATTTTTTGATTCTAGCTCTAACAGCATAATCTTTTACTGCAGCTCCAATTTGTGGTAAAGATTGCTCGTCTGCAAATCTTACAACAGGAACTACAAGACCATCTTCTACAGCTACTGCAACTCCAATATGAACATGACTATTTTTTCGCATTCTGTCTGCAAACCATTGCGAATTAACTTGAGGATGCTGTTTTAAAGCTAAAGCACATGCTTTAACAACCATATCATTAAACGATATTTTAGTGTCAGGAATAGAATTAAATTGCTCACGAAATGCAATTGCATTATCCATGTTAAATTCTACATTTAAGTAATAGTGAGGCGCTGAGAACTTAGATTCTGCTAAACGTTTTGCAATTACTTTACGCATTTGAGAGTTGTTAACCTCTTCAAAACTTTCCTGTCCTGAAGGTGTAAATTTAGCAGCTGCTAATCCACTTCCAGTTGCTGGTTTATAGTTTTCAATATCACGTTTAATGATTCTTCCTTTTTCTCCAGTACCTTGAACATGAGCTATGTTTATACCTTTTTCTTCAGCAATTTTTTTAGCTAAAGGTGAAATATACACACGTCCTCCTGAATCATTTGTTACAGGAGCAGATTGGGTTGGTGCTGTTTTAACTTCTGATAGTGTTTCCTTTAGTGTCTCTTTAGCAACTGGTTCATCTTTAGTTTCTGATGCTTGAACTGGACTAAAGTTTTTTGCAACACTAGATACATCTGTTCCGGCAGGACCAATTATAGCTAATAACGCATCTACTTTTGCAGATTGTCCTTCTCCTAATCCAACATGAAGTAAAGTACCTGCATTAAAAGATTCAAATTCCATTGTTGCTTTATCAGTTTCAATTTCAGCTAGAATATCGCCTTCTTCAACTGTATCACCAACTTTTTTAAGCCATGTTGCAACAGTTCCTTCTTCCATAGTATCACTTAACCTAGGCATTGTAACAACAACGACACCTTCTGGAAGTTCTTCTGTAAGAGCTTCTGGTTGTGTTTCTTCTTTAGAAGTTTCTTCGTGCTTAACTTCTAAATCTTGAATTTTTTCTTCTATGCTAGATGAAGCATCAGATTTTGCGTTCTTAATCAATTCCGAAACATCTTCACCTTCTTCACCAATAATAGCAAGTAATTCGTCTACTTTTGTAGTTTCTCCTTGTTGAACTCCAATATGTAAAAGTGTTCCTTCGTAGAACGATTCAAATTCCATTGTAGCCTTGTCTGTTTCTATTTCGGCCAATATATCACCTTCTGAAACCTTATCACCTACTTTTTTTAACCATGAAGCAACAGTTCCTTCCTCCATAGTATCGCTTAAACGCGGCATGTTAATAATTTCTGCCATTGCTTAAAGTTTATGTTTTATAAATGGATAATCTTCTTGTTCGTAAACAGCATCGAACATTACATCTAAATCTGGGTATGGCGATTCTTCTGCAAATTTCTCACATTCTTTCACCAAATCTTTCACGCGTTTATCAATTACTGTAATATCATCTTCTGTAGCATATTTCTTTTCAAGAAGAATCTCTTTTATCTGAGTAATGGGATCAATTTTTTTGTATTCTTCTACTTCTTTCTTTGTTCTGTAATGTTGCGCATCACTCATAGAATGGCCTCTATACCTATAGGTTTTCATTTCTAAGAATGTTGGTCCTTCTCCCTTACGAGCTCTTGTTATAGCTTCATCAAATGCTTCAGCTACTTTTATAGGATTCATACCATCTACAGGGCCACATGGCATTTGGTAACCTAAACCTAGTTTCCAAATATCTGTGTGGTTTGCTGTACGTTCTACAGAAGTTCCCATGGCATATCCATTATTTTCACATACAAATACAACTGGTAATTTCCAATTCATTGCCATATTAAAGGTTTCGTGTAATGAACCTTGTCTAGCTGCTCCATCACCAAAGTAACACAACGTCACACCACCAGTTTCATGGTATTTATCTCCAAAAGCCATTCCTGCTCCTAAAGGAATTTGTCCTCCAACAATACCATGTCCACCATAAAAACCATGTTCTTTAGAGAAAATATGCATAGAACCTCCTAGTCCTTGTGATGTTCCAGTGCCTTTTCCGTAAAGCTCAGCCATAACCCGACGAGGATCGACTCCCATTCCAATTGGTTGTACATGATTTCTATATGCAGTAATCATTTTATCTTTGGATAAATCCATAGCATGTAATGCTCCTGCTAAAACCGCTTCTTGACCATTGTATAAATGAAGAAATCCCCTTACTTTTTGCTGAATATAAACAGCTGCCAACTTATCTTCAAATTTTCTCCAAAACAGCATGTCTTCATACCACTTGAGATAAGTTTGTTTTGTTACTTTTTTCATCAGTTAATTTGATTAAACTTACGCAAGATACAAAAGTAATATTTTGAATGATTTCACAAAACGTGTGAGTAGTTAATTTTATCTGAAAAACGTTATAATACTGATTTATCAAAAATCCAAGGTAATAAATTTGCTAAAGAGTTGGATTTTACAACTTTACCTGTTTCTCCCATAAAATAAATAACGATTGGAGAGTCCTGTTTTATTTCGTATTCTGAAATGGCTTGACGACAAGCTCCACAAGGTGGTATTGGTTTTGTTGTTGGTGCTTTTTTTGATGTTGCAGAAATTGCTATTTCTTTAATTTTAACTTTCGGATATTGTGCACCTGCATAATAAATAGCTGTACGCTCTGCACATAAACCTGAAGGATACGATGCGTTTTCTTGATTACTTCCTGTTACAATAACACCATTTTCTAGCAAAAGAGCAGCTCCAACATTAAATTTAGAATACGGAGCATAAGCATTATCTCTAACCTCTATTGCCTTTTGCATTAAGTCTTGGACTTCAATTGAGGTTTCCTTTAAAGAATCGAATATTGTAAATTGGGATTCTATTTTAAGCGTTTTCATAAGAAACGTATTTAGACAAAAAAACTATTGTAAAATACAATAGTTTTTTGAGCTTATCAATATATTTTGATTATTAATATTCAACGTATTCGCCATCTCCAAAATTAAATGTTAAAGAAAAACGCAGAGTATTTTCTAATGGGCTTTGTACTTTAGATGCTGAAAATAAATATGATAAATCCACATTAATTGTAGAATACTTAAACCCTGCTCCTAAAGAAAAGAACTTTCTAGCTCCTTTTTCTTCAGATTCATTAAAATATCCTGCTCTAAATGCAAAAGAATCTTGATAAAGATATTCTGCACCTAAAGCCCATGTAAACTCTTTTAATTCTTCACTAAAGCCTCCTGGAGCATCACCAAAAGACTGGAATACACCACTTAAGAAACTTACATTTGGATCTTTACCTTCAATAATAACATAATCATCTACAGGACTATTTGGAAAACCTACAAGATCATCTTCTGATTCTTCATAAGTTCCGTTATCATTATTATCAACATACTCGTATTCCTTACCAACAATTGGAGGAGTAGGTACAAGTAGCTTAGTTACTTCAGCAGTAACTGCTAGTTTGTTATAATCGTCAAAAATAAAATCGAAACCACCACCTAATCTTAAATTAGTAGGTAAGAAGTTTTCACGTCCAGCATCATCGTATTTAATTTTTGGACCAAGATTTTGAATAGCAAAACCTGCTCTCCATCGACCATTAAAATCACTATAAGCTTCTTCTTCACTTTGATAGTAACCTGTAATATCTACTCCAAAAGAGCTAGCTGCACTTGCATTTGCATCTACTGCTTGAATTCTTAAATCTGATCTTAAATAACGTAAAGCTACTGCCATTGAAAATTGATCAGATAATCTTAATGCATAAGATACATCAATTGTAAGTTCGTTTGGTTTTTCTATTAGAGCTTCAGAAAATTCGTCTTGAACAATCTCAATTTCACCTAAAGAGAAATATTTAAAACTTGCAGCAAATGCACTACGTTCATTTATTCTATTAAAGTAAGTGAAATTTCCTAAAAAGATATCGTTTACTAATTTGCTCAAGTATGGTGTGTAACTAACTCCTATTCCAGATTTAGTTTCTGAAAACGCATATTTTGATGGATTCCATTGTTGAGAATATGCATCTACTGATGTAGCAACACCCATATCTCCAATTCCGGCAGCACGTGCGTCAGAAGCTATTAATAAAAATGGAACTCCTGTAGTTATAACTCTAGTGTCATTAGAATTGGGTATAACAGTTGTTAGGTTTTGTGCTTTAACTTGAATTAAAAAAACTAAAGCTAAAAGGGTTAAAATATAGTTTTTCATATTTAGATTAATAGTTTTAAGCAAACTCTTTTTTATAGGTTAACAAATATAGTTTTTTATTACAGTATCACAAGCTTTTGAATCTTTTCTACTTGTTTATTTAATTTTTCTGATTTCACTTTTAGTTTATAAACATAAACACCTTTTCCTATCTTTTCTCCAAAATCGTCTCTTCCATCCCAAACAATATCTTTAGATAGTGCAGAATTGCCACAGCACATATCATTAGCATTGGTTTGTGTATTTAAGGTTTTAACAAGTTTGCCAGAAACTGTAAATATCTGTATTGAAACGTCTAAAACATCTGAACTATTGTGATTAAACCAAAATTCTGTGTAATTAATGAATGGGTTAGGGTAATTTAATACGTTTTTAATGATTAGTTCTTCGTCTTGGTCGTAAACTACAAATTGAATTTCTTGTAATGATGAATTGTTATAAACATCCCAAGCTTTGAGCGTTAATGTGTGTAAACCAGGTTCTAAATCTCTTAAAGGATATTTCAACGAACCACTTTGATGATTATCCACATCTGCAATATAATAATCGTTAAGTTTAAAAGGGTTTGTTTCATCGTTATCAATAATTGCAATAATATCATGACCTATACCACTAGCTGTATTTATGCCATTTTCATCAAATAACTTTGCTACAAGCGTTGGTTCTTCATTTGTAATACCTCCAGATACAAAGTTTTCATCATTCATATAAAGTGAAATTTGAGGGCCTTCATTATCAACTGGAGCATTTTCGTTAATTCCTCCAATTTTAATATCAAAACTAGAACCTGCAAAATCTCTTGAGTTATCAGTTGAATTGGCATAGAAGTTAATTTTACCATTTCCTACTGGAATTCCAATGTCTTTAGGTACAACAAAATCAAATTCAAATTGACCGTTTGTAACACTAGCTTGACCTCTAAAAATTATTTCTCCTAAAGTGTTAAAATCTAAAACAATAGTTTGCCCATTTTCTTGTGTATTATCGTTTGCAAGGGTCGATCTTTGGATTTCTTTATCGAATATTGTTGACGTTACAACTCCATTAAAATTATCTAAAATGTTTCCAGATTCATCTGTTACTTCACCACTAATCTTTACAGAACTTAAAGCTTCTAAAACATCTGTTTCTTGATCAATTGGAACGTCATTTATTTGAGTTAATCTAACATTTGGTTTAGCAAAAGCAGGTTTCATTGCTGGATCACCTATATAAAAAACAAGTCTTTTTTGATCAATGCCTGATACGGAATTATCGTTTTTAGTAAGTCTTAAAGCTTCTGCCATAGAAGGATAATCGTTAGAATTAAATGCAAACAAATATTCTTCCAATACAACATTAAACACAACGCCTACGCTAACAAATATTTGTCTTGTAGTTGTAATTAGGCTTATAGCTCCACCTTCATTATTCCAATATGTATATTCTCCAGCAGTTGGTCTTAGAGGGTTATCAAATTTTGTGTACTCACACGTAACTGTTACAAAACAGTTTAATTTACATCCATTTTTGAGTTCTTGAGCGTTTATTTTATCGAATATTCGCTCTGATGAGATTCCATCTTCTCCACCATGTCCAAAATAATTTACAACTAAAGCACCAACTTCAATCGCATCTAATATTGCTTTATTTACTGCAGGATAACGTTCACCTCCTGGCGTTGATTGCTGAACATAGGAATCTGAATGGATTTTAATAGGATTGAGAAAAGGTTTGTTTTGAGTAACTACATCTGCAATTTCATTTGTAGTATTTTGAATTATTTTTTCCCACGATTCGTCAACGTCATCTGAAATTACAACATAGTTATTCTTCCAACTACCTCGAGCTGCTTCGGAGTAATACGTTTCAATTTTATCAACTAGTTCTTTAGCTCTTTGTGGTGAGTCTGCAATAATTCTTCCTACTGCTAAATCTAATTTATCAGAACTTGTCATACCTCCTTCATTTGTATCTAACTGCACAAAAAAGTCATCTGAAACATAAGCATTAGATAAATTAAAACTGCTGTACGAATGCCAAGATGGAACAATATTAGTATTGTTGTTTATTCGGTCTTTATAATCAAATGAAGCATCTCCAAACAAGCATAAATATTTAATTCTGTTTTCTGGAGTGCTAGCATTATTGTAGACATATCTAATAAAGTTTCTAATTCCAGAAATATCTTGGTTCCCAGAACTAAATTCATTGTAAATATCTTGTAATGTATACACTTTTACACTTAGATCATTAATGTCTCTATTTATCTGAGCAAGTCTTTGGGCTTGTGACAGCATTTCAGAGCTCGTTATTATTAAATAATCTATGTCATGAAAATTTCCTTGATTATCTAGAAATACAGTTCCTTTTATATTTTGATTATTTACCCTTGAATTAGAATTTTTTTTAGGTTCAAAATAATCTGAATCATCCAATGCATGATACATTCTTTCTTCACCTAATTGCGCTTTAAAACTGAATATTGAAGCATTATTAGTATTTTCTATTGAAGTAATATTGTAATGATCTGTAATATCCCAAACCTCTGTAATTAAAGATGCATTACCAATATTATATTGACCTATTCCAGACAACAATGCAACATCATTATTTTTAAAAGTAAACTGTCCATTGGTATACGTAAGCCCTCTTGTTGCTTCAATAGAAATAAAATCCAAATAACCTGCAGATGAAGGACTCCCATTATTATCATAGTTTAGATTAACATTTATTTCAGAAGAATTAACAGTAATGTTACCTATAAAAGTATCGTCGTCTCCTAAAATAGGACTATCAATTTCTTGGAAAACAAAAGTATCTAATAGATTTCCATTAACAGTTAATTGCATTGAGGTTTGTGTTTCTGCTGTAGCTGCTACAAATACTTTCAAATTAACAGGTTGAGAGGTGTCAATGTTTGGGATATCAAAACTAAATGTTTTTTCATTTTCAAAGTAAAATCTATCACCAAACCATCTCCTTCCGACTTGCGCAAGGTTATATTCATCTTTTTCATGATACATATAATCCTGATATTTATCTATTTCAAAAGTCGCCTCTAATTCCGGTTGAACTTGAGGATTAATTCTTTTTCCCAAACCAGAACTCACATTTACGAAATAATAAGACTTATCTGTATAAGGATTAATATTGGTATTTGAAGCTTCTTGATATCCTTTTGGACCAATTGCATAGAATAAAATGTAATCGTTATTATTAAAAACTCCATCTTCTTCACCAATAAACTTAATGGCATTTTCTTTTAAATCTATAGGATATTCTGCACTATTTAGCATTGGTAACATTTTACCGCCTTGACCAAATATCTTTATAGTTTTTGGATCAACATTATTTGTATTTACTCCCAAGCTATTTAAGAAGTTGCGAGAGAGCTTAAAAACTCCTGTTGTATCTACGTAAAATTTGTACCATTCGCCCTGGCTTAAAACAGAATTAGAAATTGACTGTGAACTAAAACTTGTCCTATTTAAAGATTTAGAATTATAACTTACTGTAAATTTAATAATGCGTTTAAAAATGCCATTTTGATTTATAATTGGGTAAACCTTTATAAATCCGGACTTTTTATTTCTATCTATAGCATTTGAAATAGAAAATTTAAGCTTATTTGGAATCGTTTTTACTTTTAAATCTTTTAAATCTAATTCTGAAATTGTTTCGTACTGGATATTAATAAGCTTTGCAGATGATTCATCAATTAAAGAATTAATATTCCATTGAGCTACAAAAGTAATACCTTCTTCATGAGAAAAATTAAAATTAGATATAGAAAATGAGGGAACTTCTACAGAAGAATTTGACGTTGAAAGTACTCTAAAACCATTCCAATTAATAGTAAAAGTTTGTTCTTGGGCAACGGTAAAATAAGATATTAAGAAAATTAATAAATAATTAATCTTTTTCATAAGTAATTAAACGGCTTTTAGAAGCTGTTATTATAGCAATTTTAAATTTCATCAAATTTACAATAATAAAATTTTACTATTCACGTTTTATGTTAAGAATTTTATAGTGTAAAACAGCAAAAAATCGGTTAATCTGTATGTTTTTTTCGACAAAATACACAATTTAGCTTGATTTTTGCACAAAAAAACTTGTAGTATTAGGTTTAATCACTATATTGCAACACCAAAATTTAATTGTTTTATTAAAACATATGTACATGAAAAGCACAACAACCCTAAAG
>JABDPN010000291.1 GCA_013042715.1 Flavobacteriaceae bacterium
ATTTAGCACCATTAATTTCGTTTCCTATTGGTGTAAAAGGAGTTAATAATTGTAATCGTTCTGATGAATCACTAACACTAACATCAACTCCACTTCCATCTTCTAATGGTTCTTGATAACCATTTTCTTTTACGTCAAAACCTTTTGGAGGAAGTTCCCAACCAGTTGGTTCGTCTAACATAACTTCTTCTCCTTTATCATTAATAAGCTTATCAGTTAATGGATTGAAATCCAATCGTCCAGCAATTGCGATAGCTGCAGTTAATTCTGGTGAAGCTACAAAAGCATGTGTGTTTGGGTTACCATCTGCACGCTTTGCAAAGTTTCTATTAAATGAATGTACGATACTGTTTTTAGGTGCATTTTTAGGATCGCTATATCTTGCCCATTGACCAATACATGGACCACAAGCATTGGTGAAAATTTTAGCATCTAGTTTTTCAAATACTTCTAAAATACCATCGCGTTCTGCTGTATAACGTACTTGTTCTGATCCTGGATTAATTCCAAATTCTGCTTTGGTTTTTAATCCTTTATCTAAAGCTTGTTGTGCAATTGATGATGCACGAGATAAATCTTCGTAAGATGAATTAGTACAAGAACCAATTAATCCCCATTCTACGTCTAAAGGCCATTCGTTTTCTTGAGCTCTTTCTGTCATAACTTTACCAACTGGAGTTGATAAATCTGGCGTAAAAGGTCCATTTAAAAGTGGTCCTAGTTCAGATAAGTTAATTTCTATTACTTGATCGAAATACTGCTCTGGATTAGCATATACTTCAGGATCTGCAGTTAGGTAATTTTTAACTTTATTAGCTTCATCAGCAACATCCTCTCTATCTGTAGCACGTAAATAACGTTCCATAGATTCATCATAACCAAAAGTGGATGTTGTAGCTCCAATCTCTGCTCCCATATTACAAATGGTTCCTTTTCCTGTACACGACATTGCTATTGCTCCAGGACCAAAGTATTCAACTATTGCTCCAGTTCCTCCTTTTACAGTAAGGATATCTGCTACTTTTAGAATGACGTCTTTTGGTGCAGTCCAACCAGATAGCTTACCTGTTAATTTCACGCCAATTAGTTTAGGAAATTTAAGTTCCCAGGCCATTCCAGCCATAACATCTACAGCATCTGCTCCTCCAACTCCAATAGCAATCATACCTAATCCTCCAGCATTAACAGTATGCGAATCGGTCCCAATCATCATTCCTCCAGGAAAAGCATAGTTTTCTAAAACAACTTGATGTATAATTCCTGCTCCAGGTTCCCAGAATCCTATTCCATATTTATTAGAAACAGAAGCTAAAAAGTCAAAAACTTCAGAACTTACAGAATTTGCACGCAATAAATCTTGTTTAGCACCTTCTTTAGCTTGTATAAGATGGTCGCAATGAACAGTTGTAGGAACTGCAACTTTCTTTTTACCAGCTTGCATAAATTGTAATAAAGCCATTTGTGCAGTTGCATCTTGACAAGCAATTCTATCTGGAGCAAAATCTACATAATCTTTTCCTCTTATGAATGCTTGAGTTGGCATACCATCCCAAAGGTGATTGTATAATATTTTTTCAGATAATGTTAGTGGTTTACCAACAACTTCACGAGCTTTATCAACACGTTCAGTCATTTGGTTATATACTTTTCTAATCATTTCTATATCAAAAGCCATAGGTTGTAATTTATTTAAAAGTTAGGTGTATTATAAAGTGTAGCAAAAATACAAATTATAGAAGATAATTAAAAAATATGTAAGAAAAATGAAGATACATTAAATTTTATTTAACATTTCTACTGTTTAAATTTAAAATCTATCAAAAAGTTGAAAAACCAATGTGTTTTTTATCAAATTAATAATTCTAATATGGTATAATGAGAAAAATATTAAAATAAACTCTTTATGATATGTTCTTCGGTTATACCTTCAGCGTCAGCTTTGTAGTTTTTAATTAATCTATGTCTAAGAATACTGTTAGCTACAGCCTGAACATTTTCAATATCGGGAGAAAATTTACCTTGCATTGCAGCATGTGTTTTTGCTGCTAAAATTAAATTTTGCGATGCTCTGGGTCCTGCTCCCCAATCTATATATTTTGTAACTAATTCTGATGCTGCTTTAGTATTAGGTCTTGTTTTACTTACCATGTTTACAGCATATTCTATTACATTATCTGCTACTGGAATACGTCTAATTACATGTTGAAATTCTACTAATTCTTCAGCAACAAATAATGGGTTTATTTTAGCTTCGTTATCTGCTGTTGTTATTTTCACGACTTGGACTTCTTCATCAAAAGTTGGATAATCCAAATTTATTGCAAACATAAACCTATCGAGTTGTGCTTCAGGTAAAGGATAGGTTCCTTCTTGTTCTATTGGGTTTTGTGTTGCTAATACAAAATAAGGTAAGTTTAACTTGTAATGATGTCCTGCTACTGTTACCGCACGTTCTTGCATGGCTTCTAATAAAGCAGCTTGCGTTTTTGGAGGTGTTCTGTTAATTTCGTCTGCTAGAATAATATTGGCAAAAATTGGTCCTTTTATAAATTTAAAATGTCTGTCTTCATCCAAAATTTCACTACCTAGAATGTCACTTGGCATTAAATCTGGAGTAAACTGAATTCGTTTAAAATCAAGCCCTAAAGCTTGAGCAATAGTGTTAACCATTAATGTTTTTGCTAAACCAGGAACACCTACTAAAAGTGAATGACCACCTGAAAAAATTGAAATGAGGATTTGGTCAATAACCTCATCTTGCCCAATTATTATTTTGGCGATTTCCTTTTTTAAATCTGCGTATTTTTTTACGAGTTTTTCTATTGCTGCAACGTCTGACATAGACTATTTATTTTTTAACCAGTTACTATTAAAATCACATTCACGATGTTCACCATTTAACTTAATATACGTTTCCATGATTTTCTCGTTTTGCCATTTTTCTATAGCTCTAAGTTGTTTGTCTTGCAAAGCTAATTCTTTAATTTTTAAATAATCTTTTGCGAAATCTGCTTTGTGTTCGTCTATTCTATCGGTAACGGTAAGAATTTTATATTTTACTGGATTTGATCTGTCTTCATCTCTTATAACTAAACTAACATCTCCATCTTTAAGGTCTTGTACTTGTGCATATAATTCTGGATCAATTTTAGTTAATTCAAAGCTATAATCCTGAGTTGCTGGATTACGTAATTGTCCACCATCGTATTTTGTTTCTTTTTCGTCACTAACTTCTAAAGCTGCTTCAGTAAATGTAATATCCCCAGCAACAATGCGATCCCTAACATTTTCTATTTCTGCTTTAGCTGTATCTTGTGCTTCTTGAGTTAATTTAGGTCTAAGTAATATGTGTTGTACATCATATTCTTGCCCTCTAATTTTTTCAAGATGAATTATGTGATATCCAAAATCTGATTTGAATGGTTCTGAGATTTCCCCTTCTTGAAGAGAAAAAGCAACATCCCTAAATTCTTTTACCATTTGTGGTCGTTTTCTATTTAAGGTATAACGTCCACCCTTATTTTTAGAACCAGTATCTTCAGAATATAAAACTGCCTTCGTGGTGAAACTAGATCCGTTTTCTAGAACATCTGCTTTAAATTCTTTTAGTCTTTTAATTACCTTATCTACTTCTTCTGATGTTGTTTCTGGTATAACAACAATTTGTGCAATCTTTAATTCGGTTCCAAAAACTGGTGGGTCTTCTTTTAACTCATTGTTATAAAATTGACGTACTTCTTCTGGAGTAACTTCTATTTCTTCAACAATTTTTTGCTGCATCATAGCTGCCATTTTATTGTTTTTATTGAGTGTGTACATTTCTTCTTTTAATTCTTCTTCTGAATCTTTTTTGTAATACTCAATCAATTTTTCCATAGAACCAATTTGCTGTGCAAATGCACTTAACTGTTGGTCTACTTGAGCTCTTACTTCCATATCACTTACTTCAATACTGTCTTGAATAGCATGATGTATGTATAATTTATCTTCTAAAAGTTTACCAAAAAGCTGACATCTAGTTATGTCTTTTGTATTTACACCACTTGCTTCAAGCATTTCGTATTGTCTATCGATATCTGAATCTAAAACCACAAAATCTCCAACAACAGCTGCAACACCATCAATTTTAATTTTACCAGATTGATCTTGCTTTTTTTCTTCTACTTTCTCTTCTTTTTTATCTTCAATTATCTCTTGTGCAAAAGATGAAAAAGATGTTAAGACTAATAAACTTAAGGTTAAATACTTTAGCTTCACGTTAGTTATAAATTTCAAATTCTTTATTTTTAATTGCATCCTTAGTTATATCTTTTTCTAGTTGTTTTATAAACTCTAATTTCCTTTTATTTATAACAATTTGTTTTATGGTTGGCATTACATATTCTATTGGAGCTGTTTCATTTCTATGTAATACATCATTAATCTGCATCAAATATAAACCTAATGAGTCTTGAAGTTCTATAAAATTAGATTTTTTTAACAGTTCTTCTTTAGGTTTTTGTTTTAACACAGGAATATTATTAAACATTTGTTCTGCACGAATCCAAATTGAATCGTTTAGCGAATAGGCTTTAAATTGCAGAGAAATTGAATCTAAAATGTATTTATCTTCATAATCGAAGTTCTTAAAGCGCTCTTTAATCTCGTCTAAACCTTCAATATTTTGGCTTACATTTATATAACGAAATTTAATTAATTCTTCGTTTAACTTAAAGGTTTCTTTGTTCCTTTGGTAAACTTCTAAGGCTTCAGTTTGGTTAACAACTGTATCAATTTTTTGTTTTACTAAACCTTCTAAATATGCCTTGATAAACAGTTCTGTTTTATACTGATTGACAAGATCGTTAAACGCTAACTGCTTATCCAAAGGAAGATTTAATTCTGCACCACTTTGAAGTAGTTTTTGTGTTGCCCATTGATTAATATAATTATTAACCCTTAAAATACTATCTTCTTTAATAATTCCTTCAGAAAAAAGTGATTCAATATCTTCTAAATATAAATACGAATCATGCACTCTAGCAATTGGCACACCTTCTTGTTCTTTTCGAAGGTATTTGCAAGACTGTAACACTAATATTACAAAACTAAAAATGAGTATGTGCTTTAATATCTTCACTTACTTTACTATAGCTTTTTTAACGCGTTTAAGAATTTTTTTATTGATTGAAACAGGATATTTTTGTTTGAGTTGTTCTACCCAATTTTGCTCAACAACATTTTGATAATCACTTATAACTTTTCCTTTTGCTTCTTCAAATGTTTTAATAGAAACCTCTAAAATATCTCTTACATTTACAACTTTGTAGACATTGTCTTCCATGTATATTTTAGAAATTCCTACTTTAAATTCAAAACCTTCAGGTAATGCTCTATGATCATTGGTAAATAATCCTGATGTGATCATTAGTGTTTGCTTATCATTTGAATTTAAATCTTCTTTAATGTTTTCAATATCTTTTCCTTCTTTTAAGTGTTGTATAGCTTCTTTAATTTTGTCTTTCTCTGTACATGAAAACACATCTGCGTCAACTCGATTTGGCCATATATAATTGCCTTTATGTTCTTGATAATACTTTTGTAAACCAAGAGAATCTTCTTTTACAGCATTCCATATTTTTTCCTGCATCAAATCAAAAAGTAATAACCCGTCGCGATATTCTGATAACACTGAAGCGTATTCTGGATTGATATATTCTAACTTACTTTCATGATAAGCCATGAGCCTTTTCTTAAAATAGTTTTTAAACAAATCACTGATAAAGGACTTATAATCTTGACCTTTTGCCATTTGCTTTTGACTGGATTCCATATACAAAGCAAAATCGTGATACGTGAGTTTCTTATCACCAAAATCAAATAAAATTCTGTTTTGATCTAAATCTACAGGAACACTCCATTCTCTTTTATAAATTCTATCATCTAAAATGGTTTCAAAATATGATAAGTCAAACGATTTTGGAATGTTGTATTGTTTCTTTAAATTTTCGTAAAACGTTTCGTCAATACGCTTAGAACGTGGATCTCTTTTAACTTGTCCCTCTAATCTAGATTGATTTTCTTCAAAAGTACCAATAGCTCTTTTATTAATAAGTTTAGCAATGTGCCAACCATATGCTGTTTTAAATGGTTTTGAAACATCTCCAGAACTTTCCAGAGCAAAAACTTGATCTTCAAATTCTACAGAACCTAATTGAGAACTCTTAAACTCTTTAAGTTTTCCACCATTATTGGATGTGCTTCTATCGTCTGAATATTGCTTTGCTAAAGACTCAAAACTTTGACCTTCCTCTAAGAGTTTATAGATTTCATTAATTCTATCTTCTGGATTAACCGTATTATCTTTTTGATTGTTAGCCACCATTATATGTGCTGCAGAAACATATCCTTTCGATGGTCTCTTATCGTTTACTTTTAGAACATGATATCCAAATTGAGTTCTAAAAGGCATCGATACTTCCCCAACTTGCGTATTGTAGGCAACTGATTCAAAATCGTAAACCATTTTAAATCCTGTAAAATAACCCAATTGTTCTGCAACTATAGTTTTCCCATCATGAACTTGAGATTTTACTTTGGTAAAATCAGGTTCATTTAACAATAGTTCTCTAAACTCAAGTGCTTTATTATATGCAGGAAGTGTATCAATTACATTTTCTTCTAAAAAAAACAAAACATGGTCTATATTCACATCGAAAGCAATCCTGTCGTAAGCCTCTTTAACAAGTTGGTCTGAAATCTTTGTATCAGTCAAGTAATTTTTAACCAATTGTTTTTTATACTTATTAAATTCGTTTAAATAGGCTTCTTTTTTATTAAAACCAAGAG
>JABDPN010000294.1 GCA_013042715.1 Flavobacteriaceae bacterium
TGTTTGTTCTATTAAAGGTACATCGTTAACCGAACTTATAGAACTCCATCCTGTTTTTTTAGGATAATCACCAACCGCAATAATTAACGCATATTTTTCTGCATAGATAGTTTGAAAGCAAAAGCAAAGTGCTAATGCAAAGACTAGTTTTTTCATGTTGTTATATGTTTTTTATTTTTTACTTAATATCAAATAAACTAAACGATATACCAAAGAAATATCCAAAATCGTAGACATCTTTTGTTATATTATCAATATTAATTTGGGAAGTTGTATCGCCTAATTCTAGGCCATTAGTTAATTTCTTTACTGGACCATATGCTAAACCCCCAGAAACAGATAATCTACTTTTACTTCCAAAATGTAAAGAAGGTCCAAGTAAGAAGTTAACGCCTTTTGCTTTATTCTCACCAGAAATTGGAATAGATAATCCAAACGATCCTCCAATATTAAAATTCTCTCCTGTGTATGGATAGAAGTTAATCATAGTACTTAAGTTTGGTGCAAAATAATCGTTTTTATCTGCTCCAATCGTACCATCATTTTCGATGTAAAAATCGTTAGATTTAGATCCAAAATTGTTTAGAGTTAAAGCTACTCCAGTATTTATTTTAAATCCACCTTTAGAGTATAGCTTTATATTTCTTGTTTTAAGTGTGCTTCCATCGTTGCTATTATCTGCATCTGAAGCAAAATCGCTTTGTACAAATTTTAATTGAATATTTACTTTGTCTGCTTCGAGCATATAATCGTATGTTCTTTCAAAAGATGAAGCCTCAAGCATGGTATACAATTGTTTTACTTTATTTAAATTCTCAACGGTTTGAAATGTCGATTGATTTAAATTACTGAGTAAACTCTGTAAATCACTTATTAAATAATTGCGTTCTATAAGTTCGCCTCGAGATAACGACGCTGTGGAATCTGCTTCTTTCTCAACCTCTTTAGACATTGCTGTAATATTTTGAGCAATATCTGCTTTATCTTCTTTTACAACTTTTTCAAGTTGGGTTAGATATACATAAAAATTATCGTTAGGATCAGGTAATCTTGCATCTTGTTGTAAACCAGCAGTTGACAATACACTCTCTAAAATCTCGTCTTTGCTAAGATTAGGATTTAAGAGATTAGACATCATTGTAGTTTTAAGTGCTGAAATGTTTGAATTCATTTCGTTCAATTCTGAAACACTATTACTTATACTTGGCCCTCTTGAATTACCGCGTGTAAAAATATCGCTAGCTGGAAGATTTTGAACATTTAAATCCATATCAGAACTTGAAAAGGAATTGATTCCTCCAAGTAACGAACTAAAGTTGAAGCCACTACCACCTTGATGTAAAGCTTCTTCTTTAACATCTGTAACGACATCTACAGCAAATGGATTTACATTTTTAAGCTGTAATTCAACCAAACTATTTCGCTTTATTTTAGGTCGTTCTAATGTGTCCTTTACTTTATTGTTTTTATCTAATTTTAGATATGCAACTTTTTCGGTTTCGTAATCGTATAAAACGCGATAACGTTCTTGTGCGAATGATAGCATTGATACACATATTGCTAAAATTGTAATTTTAAATTTCATAGGTAGCCTGTTGTTTTGTTTAATTATTCTTTAAAATTCAATATTGATAAATGTATAAAAATTTTTGGTCTTCAATTTTCTTGAGCCAATTTACCCTTTTTTATGCCTTATTTAAAAAAAGAGTGGAGCATTTTAATAATTATTTAAAGCTTTATAAATTATTATTTTGAATACATTAAAAATCAACAACTGTACCATTTCTAAAAAAGTAAAAATTCTAAAACGTAAAAAACTCTTGAAGATATCGTGTTCATTATAGTTTATTTCTATTCTAAAAAATAAATTTATTCACTATAAAACATCATTTTAATTGTATCTTTTACAATACTTTAAGTGATAAAAAGAGAAACTGCTAAAAATACTCTTTACTGTTTATGCTTTGATGCTTGTTTAGTATTTTAGCAGCGTTTTAAACAAAATAAATATGTCTACGCAACCAAAACTTATTAGATTTAAACATAATGTGCTAGCAAAGTATCAATTATACAACAGTATATTTATGTCTTTGCCATTTAAAGCCATTAAAAAAAGTGGTGTTCTGTTGACCCTTTTTCATGAAACTTGTAAAAAGGGATTTGAATCTGGAAGTGAGCCTACTGAAATCATAAATTCGTTTTTTAAGAAATATCAAGCAAGACGAAATAAAAAACGTCGTATAAAACTGTTATTTAGATTTATACAATACATAGAGCGTCAAGTAGTATTATTTGATGCTATTGAAGATGCTGCATTTCCTGTAGTAAATAATATGGATGGTGTAGGTACATTACGTAGCTTAAAAGAAACTGCCGCTCAAGAAAATAAAATTGAAGAATTAAAACAGTTTCTAGAAGAATTTAAGGTACGAATTGTACTAACTGCACATCCAACACAGTTTTATCCAGGAAGTGTATTAGGTATCATCACAGATTTAACAGAAGCTATTAGAGAAAACGATTTGCAACGCATTAGTGAGCTTTTGGCACAATTAGGCAAAACACCTTTCTTTAAACGTAAAAAACCAACTCCTTTTGATGAAGCAGTTAGTTTAATGTGGTACTTAGAAAATGTGTTTTACGACACCTTTAGTGAAATCTATAATTATATTCAAGAAAACATTTTTAAGGATGTAACTTTTAATAACGAACTTATTAATATTGGCTTCTGGCCAGGTGGTGACAGAGATGGCAACCCTTTTGTTTTACCTGAAACAACCTTAAATGTCGCCGAGCGTCTTAAACAAAATATTATTAAAAATTATTATAAAGATGTTAGAAAACTTAAACGAAAATTAACTTTTAAAGGCGTATACGAACGCATAGATAAATTAGACAAAAAGCTAAACAAGTGTGTTTTAAATTCAAGTCTTATTCATACTCTGGACATTAATGATGTGATTAATGAACTGGAAATTATGAAACAAGATATTAAGACCAATCATGAAGGTTTATACTTAAATGATATTACAAGTCTATTGAATAAAATAAAACTTTTTGGTCTTCATTTTGCAACTCTAGATATTAGGCAAGACAGTAGAATTCACCACAAGGTATTTACTAAAATAGTTGATACAACGCTTGAAAAAGGATTGAAAATCTTCCCAGAAAATTACCATTCGCTTTCTGAATCAGAACAAGTACAACTACTTTCTGAAATTGATGACTCAATAGATCTTTCAATGATTGAAGATGAGCTTGCTCAAAACACCTTAAAAACAATGAAAGGTATTAAGCAAATACAAGAGCAAAATGGTGAACGTGGTTGTAATCGTTACATAATTAGTAATAACCAAACCACCTTAAATGTAATGCAACTTTTTGCTATGCTAAAACTTGTTGCTTTTAAGGATAAATTAACTGCAGATGTTGTTCCGTTATTCGAAACCATTAACGATTTAGCAAATGCTCCAAAAGTTATGGAGGAACTCTATACTAATAAAGCATATAGAGCACATGTTGATTCGCGAGGAAACAAACAAACAATCATGCTTGGTTTCTCTGATGGAACGAAAGACGGTGGCTATCTAATGGCAAATTGGGCAATATTTAAAGCTAAAGAACAACTTACAGCTATTTCTAAACAATACGATATAGATGTTATTTTCTTTGATGGTCGTGGAGGTCCTCCAGCTAGAGGTGGTGGAAAAACACATCAGTTTTATGCGTCTTTAGGCCCAACAATTGCAGACAAAGAAGTACAGTTAACTATACAAGGTCAAACTATTAGTTCTAATTTTGGGATTCCAGAATCTGCTAGATATAATCTGGAGCAACTTATTAGTTCTGGTATTTCAAATAAATTTGCTAACGACAAAGCAGGAATCCCAAATGAAGATATTGAAACTATGGATCAACTAGCTAAAAAGAGTTATGAAACCTATTCTAACTTTAAAAGTCATCAAATGTTTATTCCTTATTTGGAGCGCATGAGTACTTTAAAGTATTATGCAAAAACCAACATAGGAAGTCGTCCTTCAAAACGTTCTAACTCTAAAGAATTAGTATTTTCAGATTTAAGAGCTATTCCTTTTGTTGGATCATGGAGTTTGTTAAAACAAAATGTACCTGGATTTTTTGGGGTAGGATCTGCTTTAAAACATTATGAAGATTCTGGAAATTGGGACAATGTTTTAAGGCTTTATAACAATTCTGATTTCTTTAGAACACTATTAGCAAATAGTATGATGTCTTTAACAAAGTCGTTTTTCGACCTTACTAAATACAT
Source organism: Flavobacteriaceae bacterium (assembly GCA_013042715.1). Taxonomy (GTDB): domain Bacteria; phylum Bacteroidota; class Bacteroidia; order Flavobacteriales; family Flavobacteriaceae; genus Site-B15. The sequence continues at coordinate 4,289 of JABDPN010000294.1, forward strand.
GTCTAAAGATCCTGAATTTGGAGAATTCTGGAATATCATCTATAAAGAATACGAAACTACAAAAGAGATGTTACTTAAAATTTCTGGTTATAATGAATTGATGGAGAAAAACTTAACAGGAAAAGCCTCTATTGAAATACGAGAATCAATTGTACTACCTCTTTTAACGATTCAGCAGTATGCACTTAAAACCATACAAGAATTAGAGAAAAAGAAAGATGTCGATAAAGAAGAAATTGAGGTTCTGGAGAAACTTGTAACACGTTCTTTATTTGGAAACATTAATGCGAGTAGGAATTCGGCTTAAACTATATTTACAATGAAAACAAAAAACCAATGTTGTAATGACATTGGTTTTTTTATTTATGTAGCTTTAACTGAATACGTTTTCTAGGAATATCTACTTCTAAAACTTTTACAATAACCTGTTGATGCAGTGTTACATGCTCATTAACATCACTTACAAATCCATCAGATAAATTGGAAATATGAATCAAACCACTTTCTTTAATTCCAACATCTACAAAAGCACCAAAATTGGTAATATTATTAACGATACCTGGAAGTAATTGACCTGAACTTAAATCATTGATGGTTTTAATGTTTTGATTAAAAGTGAATACTTTTGCTTTTTCACGAATATCTAAACCTGGTTTCTCCAATTCTTTAATTATATCCTCTAGTGTAGGTAAACCTACTTCTTTCGTAACAAAATTTTTTAAATCGATATTTTTAAGCACTTCAGAATTTCCTATTAACTTTTCTAATGGTTTACATACATCTCTTGCAATTTGCTTTATAAGCGCATAACGTTCTGGATGTACAGCAGTATCATCTAAAGGGTTTTTAGCATCCTTTATTCTTAAAAAACCTGCACTTTGTTCAAAAGCTTTTTCACCTAAACGTGCTACATTTTTAATCTCATTTCTAGATGTAAAAGCGCCATTTATGTTTCTATATTCTACAATATTTTCAGCTAATTTTGGTCCAATTCCAGACACATAACTCAGTAAAGATTTACTTGCTGTATTGATATTGACACCAACAGCATTTACACAACTTTCCACAACTGTATCTAAGCTGCTTTTAAGTTTGATTTGATCAACATCATGTTGGTATTGTCCAACTCCAATTGATTTGGCATCAATCTTAACCAATTCTGCTAAAGGATCTTGTAACCGTCTACCAATGGAAACTGCTCCTCTAACTGTAATATCATAATTTGGAAATTCTTCTCGTGCAATTTTTGATGCTGAATAAATAGATGCGCCAGCTTCACTTACAACATACACCTCAACATCGTTTTTAAATCTAATTTTACGAATTACAGTTTCTGTTTCACGTGATGCTGTTCCATTTCCAATGGCTATAGCTTCAATTTTATAAGCATCTGCTAGAGAGCTAATTTTTTTCATCGCTCCAATTCTATCGTTTTTTGGAGGATGAGGATATATGGTTTCGTTGTATTTTAAATCGCCGTGAACATCTAAAC
>JABDPN010000029.1 GCA_013042715.1 Flavobacteriaceae bacterium
TTTTTGTTTTGCCTGACGTCCTTTTGGAGCCATTCTTACCCATTCTAACTCGCGTTCTAGCGTTTTTTGACGTTTACTTGCTTGCTTTTGTTCTTGAGCTAATCGCTTAGATTTTTGATCTAACCAAGATGAATAATTTCCTTTCCAAGGAATGCCTTCTCCTCTATCGAGTTCTAATATCCAACCAGCTACATTATCTAAAAAATACCTATCGTGAGTTACTGCAATAACAGTTCCTTTATATTGAGCTAGATGGTGTTCTAACCAATGAACTGACTCTGCATCTAAGTGGTTTGTTGGCTCATCTAGAAGTAAAACATCTGGTTCTTTTAGCAATAATCGACATAATGCAACTCGACGTCTTTCTCCTCCCGAAAGTATACCAATCTTCTTATCGGATTCAGGTGTGCGTAACGCATCCATTGCAATTTCTAATTTAGTATCTAATTCCCAAGCATTAGAAGCATCAATTTTATCTTGAAGTACTGCTTGTTTATCCATTAACTTTTGCATTTTATCTGGATCTGAATAAACTTCTTCTAATCCAAACATATCGTTAATTTTATTGTATTCGTCCAGAATAGCTACTGTTTCTGCAACACCTTCTTTTACAACTTCAAGTACTGTTTTATCATCATCTAATTGTGGTTCCTGTTCTAAAAGTCCAACCGAATAATCTTGTGAGAACACAACATCTCCTTGATAATTTTTATCAACGCCAGCAATAATCCTTAATAAGGTTGATTTTCCAGAACCATTTAGACCTAATATTCCAATTTTAGCACCATAAAAGAAACTTAAATAGATGTTTTTTAATACTGGAGTATTTGCACCTTGAAAGGTTTTATTAACTCCTGTCATTGAAAAAATAATCTTCTTATCGTCACTCATAATTATTAGTTGTAAAGTTTAAAAAGTTAAAAATAAAATTAAGTTATACTCTACCTTTTAATGCGTTAAAAACCCAAGCAATTGCAAAAAAGCCAATACCAACTGTTGCAAAACCCCATCCAGCTACTTCATCGTATCGATATGCGCCCATAAGAATGAGTACTATACCCATTATAATCATTAAAACTGTTGCCCAAGCCAACACTGTATTTTTATTCATTGCCATTGTAATTATATTTAGAAAGTTAGTTATTTACAAATATCGATTTTTTTCAATAAAAAAAGCATCTATAAAAGATGCTTTTTATATTATCGCCCATAATTGATTATAACATAGGAACTTCTAAAAATAATATTTGTGAGTCTTCGTTAGCTTTTACTATAAAACTACCCGAATCTGTAACTGCTATTGCATCTCTTGTTTTTGCAATTAATTTATCGATTATAATTTCACCATTTATATTCATAACATAGACACCATTTGTACTACTAATATTTTTATATTCAAATTCATTGTTTTTATCTAAATCAATTCTGGAGATTTTTGCATTTTGATAAATTTTTAAACTTTCCGTATGTTCTGAATCCATAGATGTAACAAGTGTTTGAAGTTTATTTTTTCTATCTCCTTCATTAAAGTGTTTTTGATCGTAACGTGGAGAAACATTAAGTTTATTAGGTATAATCCAAATTTGAAATAAACTTAAATATGTGTCTGCTGAACCATTAATCTCTGAGTGTTGTACGCCTGTTCCTGCAGACATAATCTGCACTTCTCCTGGCTTAACTGTTTGCCAATCATGATGCATATTATCTCGATGCTTTAGCTCTCCACTTAGTGGAATTGTTATAATCTCCATATTATCATGAGGATGAGTTCCAAACCCCATTTTAGGAGCAATAATATCATCGTTTAAAACACGTAATGCACCAAATTGCATTTTTTCTGCATTAAAATAACTTGCAAAACTAAACGAATGGTTTGCTTGTAACCATCCATGGTTTGCAAATCCTCTATCTTCTGCTTTATGTAGTAAAGTTTTCATATTATTAATTATCTTATTTTATCTAGCAAATTATTTAATGTATTTGCTTCTGTTTCTGATATATTTTCCAATAGGTCTTGCCTTAAGTTTTTTGATATGGTTTCTACAAGCAATACACCTTTTTCTGTAATATTAGAATAAACTACTCTTCTATCATTAGTACAATGTTCACGTTCTATTAAGTTTTTAGCAAACAATTTATCCATCAAACGCGTCGTATTTGGGGATTTCTCAACCATTCGTTCTTTTATGGTCTGTACTTTTAGTTTTTGATTTGCTCCTTTTAAAATCCTTAGAATATTAAACTGCTGAGGCGATATACCATAAGGTTTAAAAAACTCTACTTGATGTCCTCGAATCCAATTTGCAGTGTAAAGTATATTTAAAGTTGCTTTAATTTTTTCATTTGGAAATGATGAATTAATATCTTTTGAAAAATCTCCCATAACCTTAAAATTATTCTTATTTATTGATAGCTTTTTTAAATGTATCTAATTGAGTATTGAAATTTGATACTATTTCTTGATTTGTAATATTTCCTTCAGAAAAATTATCATTAAAAAATGGAAGTGAAAATTCTGCCACAATATTTCCGCCCATATAAGGAAATCTTCCCTTTGCTACTTCAAGTACAGATGCTCCTCCTCTTCCTCCAGGTGATGTAGCCATTAAAAACATAGGTTTATCGCTCCAAAGTTTACCATTTATTCTAGACATCCAATCAAATATATTTTTAAATACAGTAGCATAATTTCCGTTATGCTCAGCAAGTGCTAGTACAATACCATCTGTTTCCAAAATATAATTTAAGAATCTGTGAGCATTATCTGGAATTCCAATTTCGTTTTCTAGATCTACTCCATAAATGGGTAATTCAAAATCGTTTAGATCTAATACTGTTACTTCAACATTATCAATTGAGTTAACTGCAAATTCTGCAAGTTGTTTATTTATAGATTGCTTGCTGTTACTTCCTGCAAAGGCTAATATTTTCTTCATTATAAGTTGTTTTTTTAAGTGTTTTATTCGAAAAATATGATAATAGCAATAAGAACAATGCCATAAATGCAGGATAATGCTCTCCATCGTCTATCATGTAATGCGCAAAGAATGCTAATATAAAAGCAAAGAAAAAGCCTGCATAAGCCCATTCTTTAAGTGATTTAAATTTTGGATACCAGATTACAACTAACCCTAAAAGTTTTAAAACTGCGTAAGGATAAATTATATAAGTTGGGTAGCCAAAGTCGGTAAACATAGTAGCTACTTCTTCGTAGTTAAAGAAGTACATACTTGCTGAAAACAACATTAGCAATGTTAATAAACCTGTTGATAGGTAATATACTATTCTTATTTTTTTCATCTTTCAATATTTAGAGTACAAATATAATCAAAATAATTTATATTTACCATGGTATTTATTTTCATGTAATATATTTTAACAAAATATTCACTTTTTAAACCACTATAGGTTTTGTAATTTCGCAACAAACAAATGTACTTATGGATTTAAACTTCAATAAAAACGAAGATCATAATAAATTACTGGCTTCAGATTTAAGAAGTCGATTAGTTAAGGT
>JABDPN010000297.1 GCA_013042715.1 Flavobacteriaceae bacterium
ACCAACAACAGTAAAATTTTCAAAACTTGGTGAGCTAAAATTGTCGCCATCTTTGTTCATTACAAAATCAACACGTAAACGTTCGTTTACACCTAATTTGGTCTTACTTGGTTTTGCAACAAAAGAGACCTGCGCATGTGCTATGCTAGATAAAAGAAACGCTAGTATGTAAATTTTAAACTTCATATAGCTACCAATCCTTTTCTGTTTTAATTTTTACGCCTTTTACTTTTTTAGCATTTATTTTATCTTGTACTTTTTTCTCTTCATTATTCATTGCTTCTAACAAGTTTTTAACTTGCTGAGGTGACAATTTTCCTTGCTGAGGTTGTTGTTTTTTATTGTCGTTAGAATCGCCTTTTTTATTATCCTTTTCGTCATTAGGCTTACCGTTTTCATCTTCTTTGTCGTCGCCTTCTTTTTTGTCTTCATTCTCTTCACCATCATCCTTATTATCTTTATCTTCTTGATCGCCTTTATCCTTATCTTCTTTGTCGTCTTCTTGGTTTTCCTTATTTTCTTCTTTTTGCTCGTCTTTTTGATCTTTTTCGTTACTGTCGCCTTCGCCTTGTTTTTTGGCACAATCCTGAGCTAAAGCTAAATTATATCTTGTCTCGTCGTCTGATGGATTGTTGCGTAAGGCATTTTTAAAAGCATCAACTGCTTTCTGACATTGTTTTTGTTGCATTAATGCATTTCCAATATTATGAAAAGCTCTATGACGTTCTTCTTTTGTTGAAGCATTTTCTGCAGCTTCGATATGACGATCTAAAGCCTCATCAAAGAATCCAGATTTATAATATGCATTACCAAGATTGTAGCTTCCTTTGGCATTTTCTGGTTTTATAGAAACTGCTTTTCTATACTCCATTTCTGCTGTAATAAAATCTTCCATAGCTAATTCATTGCCATGATAAATATAATCGTTAGAGCGTTGCAAAGTTTTATCTGTCTCTTGTGAAAAACTTAAAGCAAACACAAGAGTAAGTGAAATTGATAATATGAATTTAATCTGTTTCAAATTCTTTACTTTACATTGTTTTAACCTGAATAATAACAAATTTTTTAATGTCATCATCATAAGTTTTCGTTAAATAAATTTAAACGTTTTAACCACGCAGTTTTTCGTTCTAATAAGAATATATCTATAAATAAAAAGAAAATTGCAAAACCTAAAAACCATTGAAACTGATCTTTATACTCTGCAAATTCTTTAGCTTCAAATTCCTTTTTATCCATTTTATTTAAAATATCTCCAATCGTCTCTACTACTTGATTTGTGTTTCTGCCATTAATATATTCTCCATTTCCTTCTTCGGCTATTTCAATTAGTGTTTCTTCATTGAGTCTTGTTATAACCGTTTCGCCATTATTGTCTTTTTTATAGTTTAAAACTATTCCGTTTCGTTTAATAGGAATTGGTCCTCCTTTTAATTCACCTACTCCAATTGTAAAAATTTTAATGCCTTCTTCGGCTGCCGCTTCAGCTACATCTACAGCTATATCGTTATGATCTTCTCCATCTGAAATAATAATTAGCACTCTGTTGGTTTGTTCTTCGTCGTCGTAATAGGTTCTTGCCAACTGTATAGCTTCGTCTATAGCTGTGCCCTGAGAAGATAGCATATCTGTATTCATGCTTTGTAAAAACATTTTTGCAGATGCATAATCTGTTGTAATAGGTAACTGTGGGAATGCTTTTCCTGCATATGCAATTATTCCTATTCTATCGCTTGCTAGATTATTAATGATTTGTGTTACTAATTGCTTGGATTTCTCTAATCTATTTGGAACAATATCTTCTGCCAGCATACTTTTAGAAACATCTATTGCAAAAACAATATCTACACCTTGACGCTTAACAGTTTCTAGCTTAGTTCCTATTTTAGGATTTACTAATCCAAAGATTAAAAAGGCAATGGCTAAACTCCAAACAAAGAACTTTAAGATTGATTTAAACAGTGATTTATCTGGACTTAGTTTATTGAGTAACTTCTTGTCTGCAAATTTGTTTTGCGCTCTGTTTTTCCATATTTGAAGTATAACAAATAGCAGAGCCATTACTGGAATAACCAACAAAAACCAAAACCATATTTTCTCTTCTAATTGATACATTAAATAAAACTTCTAAAT
>JABDPN010000301.1 GCA_013042715.1 Flavobacteriaceae bacterium
TTACTGAGAACAGTAATTTAACGCCTTCAATTCCTGTCAATCTAAAAACCACTAACACCAATTTAGCAAGTGCTACAAATATTGATTTTTCTGTTGCTGCAGAAAACACAATCAACACAGTTGTACACGTAAAAAACACAACTATTAGTAGAGGTTACACAACTTTTGAAGATCTATTTTTAGGAAGAACTAGAGAACGTGCTCAAGTTGGTACAGGTTCAGGTGTTATCATTTCTCCAGATGGGTATATTATTACAAACAATCATGTTATTGCCAATGCTCAGGAAATTGAGATAACTACTAACGATAACAGAACCTATAATGCTGAATTAATTGGCACAGATCCTAATACTGATATTGCATTATTGAAAGTAAATTCTGATGAGAATTTACCTTATACAACATTTGGTGATAGTGATTCTGTTAAAATTGGTGAATGGGTTCTTGCAGTTGGAAATCCATTTAATTTAACATCTACAGTTACTGCAGGAATTATAAGTGCGAAATCTAGAGATCTAACTGGAAAAAACATACAATCCTTTTTACAGACTGATGCAGCTGTAAACCCTGGAAATTCTGGAGGAGCACTTGTTAATACCAATGGAGAACTCATTGGAATTAACACAGCTATTACTTCACAAACAGGTTCTTACATTGGATATTCGTTTGCTGTACCTAGTAATATTGCCAGAAAAGTAGTTGAAGACATTATGGAATATGGAAATGTACAACAAGGAATTCTTGGTGTACGAGGTGGAGAACTTAACAGTGAAAGCGCTGACCAACTTGGTGTAGACGAAACAGAAGGTTTTTATGTGGATTCTGTAGATGAAGGTTCTGGAGCATATAATGCTGGAATTAAAAGTGGTGACATTATTAAAGAACTGGATGGAGTTAAGATCTCAAAATTTACTGATTTAAAAGGCTTTTTAAACACTAAGAGCCCAAACGATATTGTATACGTTAAGGTTTTGAGAGATGGAGAATTAAAGTCTTTACCTGTAACTTTAGCAAAAAATCAATCGGTAATTTTTCCAACTATTGGAGTGCTTAAAAATGCATCAAAATCTGAATTAAAGAAATACAAAACAGATTATGGTGTGAAAATTAGCGAACTATCTGAACGCAACAAAGATTATTGGTATCAAAATGGCGTAAAAGAAGGCACCATAATTACTGCTATAAATGGTGTAAAAATTAAGTCTATTGATGATGTAGAACGTGCAAAAAACGACAAATCTACGTATTATTTGAGTATTGAATTAATAAATGAAGATGGCGAAAAAGAACGTTATAGATTTAATTAAAATATAGTTTCAATCCTTATAAATTGACCCTTCATCAAAACTATTTATGAAGGGTTTTTTATTTTATTAAAATTGCTACGAAAACGATTGAAATATACTATTTTTGCGCAAAATTTAATATCCACTCAAAACAACTAATTACAATGAGTTTTAACCAAACTTATGAAAACGAACTAGCTTTTCAAGCAGACAGAAGACGTGCAACTGTAGAATTTATTAAAATTGTTAGCGACCTATGGTACGACAAATCTATAGAACTTGTTATCTTCAGAAATAAATTAATAGATTGTAACGTTAGTGAAATTTTACACCTCCATGAATATGCTGGAGAATTTGTACAAAAACCTATCTCTATCTTCGATTCAGTAAGAATTGCTCAAGCTATCAATAACCTTGAGCTTCCACCTTCTAAGTTAGATATTGGTAAGTTAACCTACGAATATCATCTAGAAGGGAATAGTAATTCAAGTGCTTCTCAGTTTGTAAGTATCAAACTAAAAGATGCAAAAAACAACAAGCAAATCAATCCTAAGGATGTTGTTCTTTATGGATTTGGAAGAATTGGTAGACTTATTGCCAGAGCATTAATGACCAAAACTGGAAAAGGAAGTCAGTTACGCTTAAGAGCAATAGTAACACGAGGAGAAATAAACGAAACAATATTAGAAAAACGCGCTTCTCTACTTAGAAACGATTCAGTTCATGGAAATTTTTCTGGAACTGTAGTTGCAGATATAAAAAACCAAGCTCTAATTATTAATGGAACTACAGTAAATATCATTTCTGCAAATACACCAGAAGACATTGACTATACAAAATATGGTATTAGTGATGCATTAGTAATTGATAACACAGGAGCATTTAGAGATAAAAAAGCATTAAGCAAGCATTTAAAAGCAAAAGGCGTTAGCAAAGTACTACTTACAGCTCCAGGAAAAGGTGTACCAAATATAGTTCATGGAGTTAATCAATTTGAATACAACCCAGACGAATATGATATATTTTCGGCTGCATCATGTACAACAAATGCTATTACTCCAATTCTAAATGCATTGGAAGATTCTTTTGGAGTTAAAAGTGGTCATCTAGAAACTATTCATGCTTACACTAACGATCAAAACTTAGTTGATAATTTTCACAAAAAATACAGACGCGGAAGAGCAGCAGCTCTAAACATGGTTATTACTGAAACTGGAGCTGGAAAAGCAGTTAGTAAAGCGTTACCAAGTTTAGAAGGTAAACTAACTTCTAATGCTATTAGAGTTCCTGTACCTAATGGTTCTTTAGCCATTCTAAATTTGGAATTAGAATCAAAAACTTCTGTAGATGGAGTTAATTCTACAATTAAAAAATATGCTTTAGAAGGCAATCTTGTAGAGCAAATTAAATATGAATTAAGTGATGAGCTTGTTTCCAGTGATATTGTTGGTAGTTCAGCTCCTGCTATTTACGATAGCAAAGCAACTATTGTAAGAAACGATGGTAAGAAAGCTATACTTTACATTTGGTACGATAATGAGTTTGGTTACAGTTACCAAGTTATTAGATTAGCAAAATACATTTCAAAAGTTAGACGTTATACATATTATTAAAATAAATGATACAAATAATAATGAAGTCTAACTTAGTTAAGCTTTATTTTTTTAAATCCGTTTTTAAATAATTTATTGCATCAATATCTTAAAAAAAGTTTTTAGCTTTTCTTTTATAATTGATTATAAATTTGAATACTAAGTTGAAGCAATTTCATTTAAATACATTGATAAATTAAATTCAATAGAGCTTAGTATAACTTCAATTTTTTTTAATAATTTTCAATTTACTATTTAAAGATGTAATTTATGAAAGCTTGTTTAAAGCATTTTCATAAATTAAAACAACTTTTGTATTAAGTTATAAATCAATTATATAATAATATTATAGTTAATATAAATATACCTTTTTATCATCTAAAAAACGTATTTGTAACGTAAATGCATTATGACTACTAGTGTAATAATTTTTTATTCATAAATTTGTCTAACTAAAGAAACTACTCATGCAACTAATCAAAAAGTTTTTACTATCGCTTACAGTCTTTGCAGTATTATTATTTTCAGCAAATGCCCAACAAACATCTACTTCCAAAAAAAACGCTTTAAAAGAAGGATCCTTAGAAGAACAATTTGAATATATATCAAGAATATCTAGTAATTATAAAGCTCAAGGCAAACGTTATGAAGTTATTAACCTTTTATATTATGAAATGATTAGATCTAATGTTTTAGATTCAATATTAGCATTGGAAAAACAGATAGATGAAGCTAAATCTACTATTGATATTCAAAAAATTGATAATATTGCTTTACAAACACAATTAAAAAACACGAAATCTACACTTGAGATTACAAACGCTCAAAAAGATAAAATTTCTTTATTTGGGATTCAACTGAGTAAAGGCTTTTACAACGTAATACTTTGGTCAATAATTGGTGTCTTAACATTCTTACTTTTATTTTTTATTTACAAATTTAAAAACAGTAATGCTTTAACTAAAGCAGCAAAAAAATCTTTAGAAGAAATCGAAATTGAATTTGAAGAACACAGAAGAATTGCTTTAGAAAGAGAGCAAAAAGTAAGACGCCAGCTTCAAGACGAAATCAATAAACAAAAAACAAACAACAAAGCGAATAACAAATAGTACATTTCTTATTTGTTTGGAAAATCATTACATTTAGAGTTAGTATTTTATTGACATTATGGATATCATTGAAGCAAAAATAGAACACCTCCACGATCTTATTCCTTTATTTGATGGTTATAGAATTTTCTATAAACAAGAATCAGATTTTTTAGGAGCTCGTGACTTTTTAACAAAAAGACTTACTAATAACGAATCTATTATTTATTTAGCTTACATTGAAGAAAATCCAGTAGGTTTTATTCAGTTGTATCCTATTTTCTCTTCAGTTAGTATGAAACCGATGTATATTTTAAACGATATTTTTGTGGATAGTAGTTATAGAAAAATTGGCGTTGGTAAAGCATTAATTGAAAAAGCACAAGAAATTTGTAAAGAAAAATCCTTTAAAGGTATGATTCTAGAAACTCAAACCTCAAATTCACTTGCACAACAACTATACGAAGACTGTGGTTTTGTTAAAGACGAAAATTTACATTACTACTGGACAAACAAATAAGCTACAGCTACTTTTATTGCTAATATTTTCATCTTTGCATTATGCGTATAGATATCATTACAGTTTTACCAGAATTATTAAGAAGTCCTTTTGAAGCATCTATTTTAAAACGTGCTATAGAAGCTAATCTTGTAGATGTACACTTTCATAATTTAAGAGACTATACAAATGATAATTATAAATCTGTGGATGATTATCAGTTTGGAGGAGGAGCTGGAATGGTAATGCTTATAGAACCTATAGATAAATGTATTTCTAAACTAAAATCTGAAAGAGATTACAATGAGATTATCTATATGACTCCGGATGGTGATACTCTCACTCAAGGCATTGCTAATACGCTATCGTTAAAAGAAAACATCATTATTTTATGTGGACACTACAAAGGTGTAGACCAACGTGTACGGGATCATTTTATTACTAAAGAAATCTCAATTGGAGACTTTGTTTTATCAGGAGGCGAATTAGGAGCTGCTGTTTTATGTGATGCAATTATAAGACTCATTCCAGGAGTATTAGGAAATGAAACTTCAGCACTAACAGATTCTTTTCAAGACAATCTATTAGCTCCACCAATTTATACAAGACCAAGAGAATACAAAGGTTGGAAAGTTCCAGATGTACTCTTTAGTGGGAATTTTCCTGAAATTGAAAAATGGCGAGAAGAACAAGCCCTAAAAAGAACAGAAGAACGTCGTCCAGACATACTTGATTAAAGAAATTAAAAATCAGAAACTTTTTAACTTTTAACTTTCAACTTTTAACTTTTTACGTATATTTGCAGCCAATTTCGGGTTAACCTCTGGCGATAATCGTGAATGTTGTTTCGAATTAATAATTAAAATAGATTTTAAAATGGAATCTTTAGTAAAATTTGTACAAGACGAATTTGTAACAAGAAAAGACTTTCCAGAGTTTGGAGCTGGTGACACTGTTACAGTATACTACGAAATTAAAGAAGGAAATAAAACACGTACTCAGTTTTTTAGAGGTATTGTTTTACAAAGAAGAGGAACTGGTTCTTCTGAAACATTTACCATAAGAAAAATGTCAGGAACAGTTGGAGTAGAGCGAATCTTTCCAGTAAATATGCCTGCACTTCAAAAAATTGAAGTGAACAAGCGAGGTAAAGTACGTAGAGCACGTATCTTCTACTTTAGAGATCTTACTGGTAAAAAAGCAAGAATCCAAGAGCGAAGAAGTTAATAACCTCTTAATAACATTCAAAAGCCCTGTAAATACAGGGCTTTTTTTATTAACAAATGTTAATAACTTTAGTTTATAAATTGTTGGTATCTAATAGATTAAAAAATTTGGAGATTTAAATTCTGATTGTATATTAGCAGAACAGTTAAGGAAAAATCAAACTTAATTGATTTGATTAGAGACTTTAGGGTCTAAACTTTAACTGATAAAGTAACGTTCTTTATATAGATTGTTTTTTGAGATTTCAGAGCGGCGTGTGTAGGCATGTTAAAGCAAAGAAATCATGAAGCTTTAAAAAGTGTTGCATGTGCAAGCAGGCAGAAACTAGTAAAGCAGAAAGCCATGGAAGCTATAAAGTAGTGAAAGCGAAAGAATAGAAGAAAAGGCAATGCAACAGAAGGTGTAAGTCACTAAGGTGAAATGCATATTGAAGGCGCATCAAGGAAAACAATCAACGAAACATTTTGGTAACATGTCAATACATTTTGAAAGTTACAACAAACAAGATGTTTCATTGAAATAGTGAAACTTGAACCGAAAAGGAGAGTGAGACGCAAGTCAAGCGAAACTGAAGTTAGTAGAAGTACTAAATAGGTCACGAAGAACTGTTTCAAGAAAAGCCATATCAGTCTAGATTAAGTTCTAAGTGATATGGCTTTTTACTTTTATATAACTATTCGTTTTTATCAAAACATCTTCAATACTTTACTTAAAAAATTACTGCAAATTTGTATATTCGTGTCGCATAAAAAAGTAACCCTTTTTTTTATACTAACATTAATCTTTAATAGAAATACATCGTCTTATAATGACAAAAATAATTTACACAAAAACAGATGAAGCTCCTGCTCTAGCAACGCATTCATTTTTACCTATTGTCCAATCATTTGTTAAATCTTCTAGGATTGAAATTGAAATTAAAGACATATCGTTGGCTGGAAGAATTTTAGCTGCTTTTCCTGAATCTCTAGACGAAAAACAAAAGGTAGAAGATGCTCTAGCTACACTTGGTGATTTAGTTAAAAAACCTGAAGCAAACATTATTAAATTACCTAATATAAGTGCTTCAATTCCACAGCTAAAAGCTGCTATAAAAGAACTTCAACAAAAAGGTTATAATATACCTAACTATCCAGATGAGCCACAAAATGATGATGAAAAAAGTATTAAAACTCGATACGATAAAATTAAAGGTAGTGCTGTAAATCCAGTACTTAGGGAAGGAAACTCTGATAGGCGTGCTCCAAAGGCAGTTAAGAATTATGCGAAAAACAATCCACATTCAATGGGAGAATGGCATTCAGATTCTAAATCTCATGTTGCAACCATGACAGAAGGTGATTTTGCAGATAATGAGAAATCTGTAACCATTGATAAAGCAACTTCAGTAGCTATTCAACATATAAATCTTAATAATAAGATTACAGTTTTAAAAGAAAGTTTTCCATTATTAGATGGAGAAATAATAGATACTACAGTAATGAGTAAAAAAGCATTACTTAAATTTCTAAAAGAACAAATAAAAGATGCTAAAACAAAAGGTGTTTTGTTTTCTTTACACATGAAAGCTACCATGATGAAAGTAAGCGATCCAATTATTTTTGGACATGCTGTAAAAATTTTCTTTGAGGACGTGTTTAAAAAACATGCTACCATTTTTGAAGACATTGGTGTAGAAGAAAGTAATGGTTTAGGAAATCTTTTAGCAAGTCTTGAAAAATTACCAAAAGACAAACAAAAAGAAATTGTATCTGATATAGAATCTGCAATTGAAAATGGACCAGATTTAGCAATGGTAAATTCAGACAAGGGAATAACCAACTTACACGTACCTAGTGATATAATTATTGATGCATCAATGCCTGCAATGATTAGAAATTCTGGTCAAATGTGGAACAAAGAAGGGAAGTCTCAAGATACGAAAGCAGTTATTCCTGATAGTAGTTATGCAGGAATATATTCTGCAACTATAGATTTCTGTAAAGAACATGGTGCTTTCAATCCTAAAACAATGGGAACAGTTCCAAATGTTGGACTTATGGCTCAAAAAGCAGAAGAATATGGTTCTCACGATAAAACATTTGAAATTCAATCTAATGGAAAAGTTCAGGTTGTTGATTCAAATGGTGCAATTCTAACAGAGCATATTGTAGAACAAGGTGATATATGGAGAATGTGTCAAACTAAAGATGCACCAATTCAAGATTGGGTTAAATTAGCAGTTACTAGAGCAAGAGCATCAAATACTCCAGCAATATTTTGGTTAGATAAAAATAGAGCACATGATGTTGAATTGATTAAAAAAGTAGATTCATATTTACCAAATCATGATACTTCTGTATTAGATATTAAAATTTTATCACCCATTGAAGCTACTAAGTTAACTTGTAAACGTCTTAAAGAAGGAAAAGATACGATTTCTGTAACAGGAAATGTATTAAGAGATTATTTAACAGACCTATTCCCTATTCTAGAAGTTGGTACAAGTGCTAAAATGTTATCTATTGTACCTTTAATGAATGGTGGTGGATTGTTTGAAACTGGTGCAGGAGGTTCTGCTCCAAAACATGTTCAGCAATTTGTAAAAGAAAACCATTTACGTTGGGATTCTCTTGGTGAATTTTTAGCGCTTGCGGTTTCATTAGAGCATTTTTCAGAAGTAAATAATAACCAAAAAGCTGCAATTTTTGGTGAAACACTTGATGATGCTACTGAAAGTCTTTTAGAAAACAAAAAAGGACCTTCACGTAAATGTTATGAGATAGATAATAGAGGAAGCCATTTTTATCTAGCTATGTATTGGGCTGAAGAATTAGCAAAACAATCAAAGGATAAAGATCTTCAAGAATTATTTATACCAATTACAAATCAATTAAAGCAAAAAAAGAATACAATAGTTCAAGAATTAAACACCATTCAAGGTAATGCTGTTGATATTGATGGATATTATCTTCCAAATGAAGATCTAACTTTTAATGCAATGCGACCATCTAAAACATTTAATTCAATTTTAGAGCAATTATAAACTCAATTTATTAAAGTATAGTTAAAAAGCGTCTTCGATACAAAGACGCTTTTTTTATTTTATATACTTTTGAATATGAAAAAGAATTACTTATACATTTTAGTCCTATTTATAGGATTTATTTTTAGTGCCAATAGCCAAGAAAAATTCACTTTTAGTGGTTATGTATCAGATGCATACAATAACGAAACATTAATTGGTGTAAATGTTTTAATTCCTAATAAAAACATAGGTACAACAACCAACGAATATGGTTTTTTCTCCATCACACTTCCTAAAGGAGAAGTCAATATTGTTATAAGTTATCTAGGTTACAAAACTATTTCAGAGACCATAAATCTAGATAAAGATAT
The DNA here is from genome assembly GCA_013042715.1 of Flavobacteriaceae bacterium. GTDB lineage: Bacteria > Bacteroidota > Bacteroidia > Flavobacteriales > Flavobacteriaceae > Site-B15. The sequence goes on from JABDPN010000301.1 coordinate 9,071, forward strand.
TACACAAAATTTTCAATTAGAAGAATCTATTGAGGAGCTAAACGAGATAATAATTACAGATAATGCAGAACGTATTAAACTAAGATCTCCTCAAATGAGTCTTAATAAATTATCTATAAATACCATTAAGCAAATTCCTGTTGTTCTCGGAGAGGTTGATGTAATTAAGTCTATAACACTGTTGCCTGGAGTTACAAGTGCTGGTGAAGGAGCTTCAGGATTTAATGTGAGAGGTGGAGCTGCAGACCAAAACTTAATTTTACTTGACGAAGCAACAATTTTTAATTCATCACATCTATTTGGGTTTTTCTCTGTCTTTAATCCAGATGCTATTAAGGATTTAAAACTATATAAAGGTGGAATTCCAGCGAAATATGGTGGACGCGTTTCTTCAGTTTTGGATATTTATCAAAAAGAAGGGAATAGTAAATCGTTTCATGTAAATGGAGGAATTGGTTCTGTATCTAGCAGACTTTTAGCAGAAGGACCTATTGTAAAAGATAAAGGTTCGTTTTTATTTGGTGGACGATCTAGTTATGCGCATTTATTTCTGCCATTATTTGACAATGATAATGTGGCCTATTTTTACGATTTAAATACCAAATTAAGTTATAAAATTAACGAGAATAACAATGTATATCTCTCAGGTTATTTTGGAAGAGATGTTTTTAGAATAGCAGAGAGTTTCGATAATTCTTACGGAAATGCTGTATTTAACTTTAGATGGAATCACTTATTTTCTGATAAACTGTTTTCTAACCTTTCTTTAATTTATTCTGATTACGATTACGATTTAAAGCTTAATTTCATTGAATTTGATTGGACTTCAGGTATTAAAAATTTCAATTTAAAATACGATTTCGATCATTATATTAACAACAACTTTAAACTCAAGTATGGCTTAAACAGTATCTATTTTAAATTCAATCCAGGATTTATCACACCTACAACAGAATCGTCAGCAATAAACCCTTTTAAATTAACAGACAAATATGCACTTGAAAATGCTGTTTATATAGATGCAAATCATAAAATATCATCTAAACTCAGTATAAATTATGGCTTACGATTTAGTCATTTTTTGAGATTAGGTCAAGATGAATTAAATATCTATCAAGATAACCAACCTGTAGTCTTTAATGAAGATTTAGGAATTTATGAGAAAGCTGAAGCCATTGAAACAAAAAGCTATAAAAGGTCTGATGTTATAGAGTCATTTGCAAATTTAGAACCTAGACTGAGTATTAGTTATCAGATAAACAACGACAGTGCAATAAAAGGTAGCTATAACAGAATGAGTCAATATCTTCATTTATTGAGTAATACAAGTTCTCCAACACCCTTAGATGTTTGGACTCCAAGTGGAAAATATATTAAGCCACAGCTACTAGATCAATTTGCTATTGGATATTTTAAAACGCTGGAAGACAACACATACACACTAGAAGTAGAATCGTTTTACAAAACCATTAAAAACAGAATTGACTATATAGATAGTGCAGATTTAATTGCAAATAATGCTATTGAACAGGTTATTCTAAATGGAGAAGCAAGAGCTTATGGCTTAGAGTTACTATTTAAGAAGAATGAAGGTAAATTAAAAGGTTGGCTTTCGTATACATTATCAAAATCTGAACAACAAACAAAAGGAAGAGTTGATAATGAAACCGGAATAAATAATGGTAAATGGTATAATGCAGCTTTCGATAAAACTCACGATGTATCACTTACAACATCTTACGAGTTTAATAATAAATGGTCAATTAGTAGTAATTTTATTTTCCAATCTGGACAACCTACAACCTACCCATTAGGTCAATATCAATATAATGGCATAAACATTCCTAATTTTGGTGATAGAAATGCAAATAATTTACCGAGTTATCATAGACTAGATATATCTGCGACTTACTCACCTAAAAAGAATGCCAACAGAAATTTACAAGCGCAATGGGTTTTTGGAATATATAATATTTATAATCGTAGAAATGCGTCATCAATAAACTTTAGACAAGACAATGTAACTGGTACAAACGAAGCTGTAAGACTTTCAATTTTTGGTATTGTGCCTTCAGTTACATATAACTTTAAATTTTAGAATTATGAAAACTTTAAAATATGTAATTCCATTTTTCTTTTTATTCACATCTTGTGAAGATGTTATAGAATTAGATTTAGAATCTGAAGAACCTAGATTAGTAATAGAGGCTTCTATTAATTGGTTAAAAGGTACTACTGGAAATGATCAAATAGTAAAATTGAGTCTTACAACGCCATATTACAGTAACGAAATAACTCCTGCAAATAATGCAATTGTTACAATTTCAGATGAAAACAATAATACATTTATATTCACTGAAGAAGGTACTACTGGAGTTTATAAAACAAATCAATTTATTCCAGTTAATGATGAGAGATATTACCTATTCATTCAATATGGTAATGAAACTTATACTGCAGAAGAAACTTTAATTAGCGTAAGTGATTTAGATTTTATTCAACAAGATGAAGGTGCTGGAATTTTAGGTGACGACATTGAATTAAAGGCTTATTTTAGTGATCCTGAAACTGAAGGAAATCATTATTTATTTGAGTTTCAATCTGAAATATTTACCATTCCAGACTTGAATGTATATAATGACGAATTCACAAATGGTAATCAGATGTTTGGATACTATTCAGACGAAGATTTAGAATCTGGTCAAAATGTGACAATAAAAAACTATGGTATTTCAGAAGGGTTTTATAACTATATGTTTATTTTGTTACAACAAAATAGTCAAGATGCTGGGGGTCCTTTTGAAACCCAACCTGCAACAGTAAGAGGAAATTGTATAAACCAAACCAATCCAAATAATTTTCCTTTAGGATATTTTAGACTATCAGAAGTTGCAGAAATTGTTTATACTATTGAATAGTTTTTCTGTATTTTTGATTTCATATGAAATTCATTAAAACTACAGAGAAAGATTCTATTTACAATCATCTAGAAAAAATGAGTGTTTTAGAGTTATTACAAAACATAAACAAAGAAGACCAAACAGTTCCACTTGCTGTAAACAATGCTATTCCTCAAATAGAAGAGTTAATTCAGAATGTTATAGAAAAACTTAAAAAAGGTGGAAGGTTGTTTTATATTGGTTCAGGAACTAGTGGAAGACTTGGTATTATAGATGCCTCAGAATGTCCTCCTACATTTGGTGTACCACATGATTTAGTAATTGGAATAATTGCTGGTGGTGATTCAGCCATTAGAAAAGCTGTAGAATTTGCAGAAGATTCAACAACACAAGGTTGGAAAGATTTACAAAAATACAATATATCAAATAACGACATTGTAATTGGGATAGCAGCCTCTGGAACAACGCCTTACGTAATTTCAGCTTTAGAAAGCTGTAATAAAAACAATATCATTACAGGTGGTATAACTTGTAACCAAAACAGTCCATTAAGCAATGTAGCAAAATACCCTATTGAAGTAATTGTTGGACCAGAGTTTGTAACTGGAAGTTCAAGAATGAAAGCAGGAACTGCTCAAAAGTTAGTATTAAATATGATAACAACATCTACCATGATTCAATTAGGAAGGGTAAAAGGAAACAAAATGGTAGATATGCAATTAAGCAATAATAAGTTAGTATACAGAGGAACCAAAATGCTAATGAATGAATTAAATATTTCTAAAGAAGAAGCAGATAAACTAATTGATAAACATCAGAATGTTAGAAAGGCATTAAATAAATACAAAAAATGAAAACCAAGAAAACCAATAAAGAAATATTGATTAAAGGCGTTAAAAAAATGCTATTATCAGCTTTATTTATGTTTCTTGGACCAACTTTTTTCTATATTGCTACAACAAACAACGAAAAACCTCTATACATACCTATTTTTATAATTAGTATTATTATTTGTGTCTTTGCAATATTTTTTGCTTTTAAAGGAATTAAAACAATACTTGATAGTATGTTTTATAAAAACTAATTTAATTTAGTTTTTAATTTTGGTGTCGTAGGATTAAAACCAAAATCTTCATCATCGAAAGATACTTCAAGTCTATCCAAAATATAATTTATTATAGCACAATGATGAATAGCATGACTGTTTGCTTGTGCTAAAATACTACCTAGAGTATACTCTACCTTAACATGACCTAATCCTAAATCATCATTAACAATAATTTTGCTATCCATAGATGTTAATAATTTAAGTCTTTCTATTAAGTCATTAACCTTATTTAATGCAAGTTCTATACAAGATTCTATTTGTAAATCTCTAGTTCTCTGGGTTAAATCAACATATTTATCATCTAATCCATTTATTATACAATCATAAATATCGTAAATATGGCGTAAGTGTGATCCTATGCTAGAATAGTAAGGAGAAACCGAAGTATTAGTTAAAATATCATCTGTTAATACGTCAAGTAATTTTACAGATTTTTCTAAAGATAGAATTGAAGATTGAATTATTAAATGCATAAATCTAAAGTAATTATTTACAATGAATAAAAAAATCACTTTAAGATAAAAAACAAAAAAACCCTTCATTAGATATGAAGGGTTTTCAAAAAAGGCGGTGACCTACTCTTCCACAAGTGTAGTACCATCGGCGCTAATGGGCTTAACT
>JABDPN010000312.1 GCA_013042715.1 Flavobacteriaceae bacterium
ATATCTCTCCTTTTCCATCAACATTACTAATTATAGATTCATCAATTTTACTCTTAGAAAGTATAGTTTTTATTGCATTCGCTCTATTTTGTGATAGTTCTATATTGTATTGATCTGTTCCTCTGTCATCACAAAAACCATAAATAGATATTTTTTTAATATCTACTTCCTGTAATTGTAAAATAAATAATAACAATCTGTTATGTTCTGTCTCTAAAACATCGTATTTATCTGTTTCAAAATATACAACATGATTTATTTCGTTTTGTGAAAATGCAAAACAACTTAAGAAGAAAATTGTGTAGATTAAGTTTTTCATTTAAACCACAATATACTAATATATCTATAATTTAAATACGATGAATGTCGCTACAATTACTTTAGGTAACTTAAATACTTCTGTTTTTCAGATAATATTTCTTTAGCTTTATTTACTACATCATTGTTTTTGAGTACATATTCGTACATACCTTCTCTATAGAAATAACACTTTACAATCTCATTTTCTAAAAGCATTAATATCTGATCTTTATTACTATCTATCGCTTTATTTTTTATAGCATTTAATTCATTAGTAAGATTAGAATACGAATTACTTAAATTACCTAAAAGCTCTTCTTCTGAAGCAATTTTCATAGCTTTTTCTAACGCACCTTCGGTTTTGGTTTTGTAAGAGAAATTATTTGATTTTAAGTAAGATTTAAAATTATTAAAATCTACATCTGAGAGTTTAAACCCATTATAATCTGCTACAGAATTATTATAAAAATAATTGGTAGCATAGTTAAAAATTAAGTCGTCTTTAAGTATGTTTTTTGTAACATTAGTTTGTTTTAGATTAAGTAACTCAACATCTGGCTGAACACCTCCACCATCGAAAACAGAACGACCATTCTTAGTTTTAAACTCAGTAATATTTTCTTGTTTTGTCCTTACAGCATTACCTTCTTCATCTCTATTCCAGTAATCTAAAGCTTGTATACATCTTCCAGAAGGTGTATAATATCTAGAAATTGTAACCTTTAATTGCGTTCCGTAAGTAAGTTTTTTAGGTCTTTGTACTAATCCTTTACCAAAACTTCTGTTTCCAACAACTACAGCTCTATCTAAATCTTGTAAAGCACCAGAAACAATTTCGCTTGCAGATGCACTATTTTCGTCTATTAATATTACCAATGGAATTTCTAAATCTAATGGTTCTTTTTTAGTAAAATAAGTCTGATTGTATTTATCTACTTTAGACTTAGTAGTAACAACCAATTGTCCTTTTGGCACAAAGAAATTTACAATTTTAATAGCTTCGTTTAATAAGCCTCCTGGATTTCCTCTAAGATCTAGTATAAGCTTATCTGCTCCATCTGCTTTAAGCTCTTTTATTGCATTTGAAGTTTCAAAAGCAGCTTTACTTGTAAATTTAGATAAAGCTACATAGCCAATATTATTATCAAGTAATTTATATAGAGGAACTGCACTTATTTCTACTTCTTCTCTTGTAATTTTCGCAGTTTGAGTTTTACCTTGCCTCTCAAAAACAACAGTTACTTCACTGCCTTGAGCACCTTTAAGTAAGTCTCCAGAATTTTGCTTAAAATCTGAAACAAGAATATTATCAACTTTAATAATTTCGTCTCCAGCTTTTAATCCAGCTTTATCTGCTGGATAATCTTTATAAGGCTCTATAACTACTAGTTTATCTTTTAATGTTTTTATACTAGCACCAATTCCAGTATAATCTCCAGTATTGTTAATTCGAGCAGCTTCTACATCTTGCTCGTTCATAAAAACAGTATAAGGATCGAGTTCTTTTAACATGTTTTTTATTGCAGAATCCATTAATTCTCCTGGATTAGTTTTATCTACATAATTCATATTTAGCTCCTTAAAAAGCGTTGTAAAAATTTCTATTTGTTTTGCAATTTCGAAAAAATCACTTTTAAAAGCTGTTCCTGTAAATAATACTACAACAGCTAATACTGGAAGCACTATTTTCTTTTTTAAAGTATATTTCATGTTTTATTTCTTTAATCTTATTTAGAGATTTCTTTATTAAAT
>JABDPN010000313.1 GCA_013042715.1 Flavobacteriaceae bacterium
ATTTAAGTATTCATAAAAGATGTCAAATGTCAGTTATTGTAAAATTTTATACATTATTATTTTAAGTATCTTTGCAGCGATATTTTTTAGAATTATGATTATACCAAAAACACCTGAACAAATAGAATTAATGCGTGAAAGTGCTTTAATTGTCTCTAAAACTTTAGGCATACTTGCAAAAGAAGTTAAACCTGGAGTGACTACTTTACAATTAGATAAAATTGCTGAAGAATTTATTAGAGACCAAGGTGCTGTTCCTGGTTTTTTAGGACTATACGATTTTCCCAATACATTATGTATGAGTCCGAACGAACAAGTTGTTCATGGTATCCCTAATGATAATCCTTTATTAGAAGGAGATATTATCTCCATAGATTGTGGTGCTAAAAAAAATGGTTTTTATGGTGATCATGCTTATACTTTTGCTGTAGGAGAAATTACTCCTGAAGTTGAAAAACTATTACAAGTAACCAAAGAATCTCTGTATGTAGGAATTAGAGAATTTAAGGCTAATAATAGAGTTGGTGATGTGGGTTTTGCCATTCAAAAATTTTGTGAAGCTCATGGTTATGGAGTAGTTAGAGAACTAGTTGGTCATGGTTTAGGACAAACTATGCATGAAGATCCTGAAATGCCAAACTATGGAAGACGGGGACGTGGTAAAAAATTTATTGAAGGTATGGTTGTAGCCATAGAACCTATGATAAATATGGGAACACATCGCATTAAGCAACATAGAGATGGCTGGACAATTACCACTCTAGACAACAAACCAAGTGCTCATTTTGAGCATGATGTAGCACTTGTTAATGGTAAACCAGAACTGCTTTCAACATTTAAATATATCTACGAAGCTTTAGGTATTGATAGTGATGAAGAAAAGGAGTTTAGACAAAAAGAATTTGTACTATAATGAATATTGATATTGAAAATATTAAACCTAAAGAAATTGTAAAAGGTTATCATGGACGATTTATTCATATGGAAAATTTTACATATGCCTATTGGGAAGTAGAGGCTAGAGCTGAAATACCAATGCATTCTCATGTTCATGAACAAATGATGCAAGTTCTGGAAGGTGAATTTGAGTTAACTGTTAATGGCAAAACTAAGGTTTACAAACCCGGAACAATTGTAACTATTCCATCTCATGTAAAACATGGAGGAAAAGCAATTACATATTGTAAACTAACAGATATTTTTTGTCCTGTAAGAGAAGATTACCAATAATCATCTTGAAATCAATTTTTAAATACATATTGAACATTTTTCCAAGACCTTTATTAATTAGGGTAAGCTATATTATTAGACCACTTCTTGCGCTCTTATTAAAAGGTAATAACTATACAGATCCCATTGATGGAAAAAGTTTTAGAAGTTTTCTTCCTTATGGTTATGGTAAACAACGAGACAATGTACTTTCACCATCAACACTATCTTTAGAAAGACACAGACTACTTTGGCTATATCTAAAACATCAAACTAATTTCTTTTCAGCTTCTTTAAAGGTTTTGCATTTTGCTCCAGAGCAGGCATTTTATAATCGCTTTAAAAACATGAAGAATTTAGATTATGTTACAACAGATTTAGAATCTCCACTTGCAGAAATTAAAGCTGATATATGCAATTTACCTTTTGATGAAAATAGTTTTGATGTTATTTTATGTAATCATGTACTCGAACATATTCCTGACGACAACAAAGCAATGCAGGAGTTGTTTCGTGTTATGAAACCAAAAGGTTATGGTATTTTCCAGATTCCTCAGGATTTATCAAGAGAAACTACTTTCGAAGATAATAGTATAACAGATAAAAAGGAACGTGCAAAAATATTTGGCCAATACGATCATGTTAGAATTTATGGCAAAGATTATTTCGAAAATTTAAGAAGTATCGGTTTTAAGGTAAATGAAGTTGATTATAGTTCAACTTTATCTGAAGAAGACATTACGAAATATTGCTTAGCTAAAGGAGAAATTATTCCAGTGGTTTATAAACCTTAAGACTCAGGAAATCCATTAATAGACAGCGTTTCTAATTCACCTTTATCATTTTCGAAAATCAGAAAAACTTTGAGTTCTGGATGTTTTTCTAAAAAGGTTCTAACTTTCTCAATTCCCATGGCTTTAAAGGCAGTCGCGTAAGCATCTGCAGTCATACAATCATTTGCAATAACAGAAACACTCAATAAATTGGTTTTACTAGGATAACCTGTTTTTGTGTTTATTATGTGAGCGTATCGATTACCTAAAGAATCAACTTTAAACTTTCTATATGTTCCTGAAGTTGCCATTGCTTCATTTTTTAAAGTAATCGCCTTTAAAAGTGATTGCTGTCCATCAAAACGCGGTGTTTCGATACCAACTTTCCATTCTTTTTGTTTTACTTGATTTATTCCTTTACAACGAATTTCACCACCAATTTCTACTAAATAATCAGTAACGCTTTTAGACTCTAGAAAATCTACAATAACATCTACTCCATAGCCTTTTGCAATCGCGTTAAAATCTAATTTTGTACTGCTAGGTTTAATAATTTCTCCATTAACCAAACCAACTCTATTTAGGCCAACAACTTGCATAAGTTGTGCGATTTTTAGACTGTCTAAATTTTCAATTTTTCCTTCTGGACCAAAATCCCAAGCATTAACTACTGCTCCAATAGTTGGATCGAAAGCACCTTCTGTAATTCTGTATATCTCTTTAGAAGCTAAAAACACATTTTTAAAATGTTCGTCAACTTTAACCGTTTCATTTCTATTAATCTTAGAAATATCTGAATTAAGCATATATGTTGACATAGATTTGTTAATCAAATAAAACAAGCTATCAAATTGACTTTCATAATTGACATCAGAATTATAAATAGCAGAATATGTTGTGCCAAATACTTGTCCTGAAATATTGGTGTTGACGATTTCTTCTTCACAAGAAAGAAATAGTAGGTAAAGAATTATTAGTAATTTTTTCATTAATTTAAATTTGAATCAATCACCTGAATACCATTATATTCCATTAGATACTCTTGATTTAAATAAACTGGTAAATCTTCACCATCTGGATTTCCTAATCCAACTCCTGCATACAATACTTTTGCTTCTTTTTCTCTTGCATGTTTTTTAAAGGTTTCCATCCAAACTACATCATAATTATTTGGGTTTTGTGGTAAGATTACTGCTCTTACAACTACAAAATAATACTGACTTTTTTTATCAATACAAACAAACTGAGGATGTCTTTTTAACTTACTGTTTACAGCAATAAACTCAAATCCACGTTTTTCTAAATCCTTGCCAACATGATTCATGGCAAGGTTATGTAATTCTTGTTTTGTAAGCGGTTTACTCATGATGCAAAAATAAAACAAATATGATTTAGTTATCCACCAATTGAAGCATTTATCCCATAATAATTAAAAAGTGAAATGACCTTAGAAA
>JABDPN010000031.1 GCA_013042715.1 Flavobacteriaceae bacterium
GTTGCTAACAGGTTTAACCATCAAATGGGAGACACTTTAGTACCACCAGAAGCAAAAATTCAAGAAGGAACGATGTATGTCCCAGGAACAGATGGTGGCAAAATGAGTAAAAGTCAAAACAACATTATTAATTTGTTTTTGCCAGATAAACAATTGCGAAAACAAATTATGAAAATTAAAACAGATAGTACACCTCTTGAAGATTTAAAAGATTGGAGTACTTGTAATTTGTTTGCGCTTTATAGATTAGTTGCTAATGATTCTCAAATTGAAGAAATGAAAGCGAATTACGAAAAAGGCGGTTATGGTTATGGCCATGCAAAGCAAGCCTTTTTTGAGTTGTTAATCGAGAAATACGCTACAGAAAGAGAACGATACAACTACTATATTAATAATCTCTCTGAAATAGATAAAGCTTTAGCAAAAGGCGCTAAAAAAGCGTCTCATGTAGCGAATGAGGTTTTAAAACGTGTGAGAGCTAAAACAGGTTACTAAATAGCCTCAAACTGTTTTCCTGGAAGTGGTCTAACTACACCTTTTAATTCCAAATTCAATAAAATTGAAGCGACTTTAAATGTTGGCATTTGGCATCGTAATGCTATAATATCAAGTAATTCTTTACCATTATCTCTAAGAAAATTGTAAACTACTTTTTCATCTGATTCCAATTCTACAAAAAGTTGTTTCTGTACAGGTTTTTCTTTGGTTTCTAAATGCCAATTTAAAATATAAGGCACATCTTCAGGTTGTGATAATAAATGTGCTTGTTGTCTTTTAATAAGATTATTACAACCTACACTTTGCGAATCTGATGTTCGTCCTGGAACAGCAAAAACCTCTCTATTGTAAGAGTTTGCAATATCTGCAGTAACTAAACTTCCTCCTTTTTCTGCAGACTCTATAACAATAGTGGCTTCGCTTAGTCCTGCAATTATCCTATTACGTTTTAAGAAATTCTTTCTGTCAAAATCTGAAGTACTCCAAAAATCAGTAAAAAAACCTCCATGTTTTTCAACATCAGCAACATATTTTTTATGCACTTTTGGATAAACCTGATTTAAACCATGAGCTAAACAACCTATTGTTTGTAAATTGTGTTTTAAAGCAGCTTTTTGTGCTGTAATATCTGTTCCGTAAGCAAAGCCTGAAACAATTATTGGATTATAAGGCGCTAAACGTTCTACAATTTTTTCACATTGAGAAATACCATGTGTAGTAATTTTTCTAGCTCCAACTATACTTATTATATGTTGGTTTTTAAGATTTATATTCCCAGATTGAAAAAGTAGAATTGGACCATCTATACAATGTTTTAAACGTTCTGGGTAAGAACTATCTGTAAAGTAATGATATGTAATGCTATTGTCCTTTATAAACCTGATTTCGGCCTCAGCCTCTTTAAGATGTCTTTCGCTTTTTAAATCGCTTAATACTGTTGAACCTATTCCATCAATTTTAAGCAAATTCCCTTTTTTTTCTTTTAATACTGCTTCAGCAGAGCCACAATGATGAATTAATTTTTTAGCAGTAATATCTCCAATTTTCGAAACATTTTGAAGTGCCAAAGTATATAGTAATTCTTTTTCTGACATTTTATAATATTGGTTAACAACGTGCAAGAAAACAAAAAAAATATTGTTAATAAATAGTTGTGCTTAATTTTTTATGGATTGAAAAATTTTTAACTTTGTTTTTATGCAATTTGAAAGATATATAAGCGACTTACTTTACAGATACGAATGTGTTATTATTCCTGATTTTGGTGCATTTTTAACTCAAAATGTTTCAGCACAAATTCATGAAAGCACTAATGCTTTCTATCCACCAAAAAAAGCATTGTCTTTTAACGCACAATTAAAAAGCAACGATGGGCTTTTGGCTAACTATATTGCTAATGTTGAGAAAATCCCATTTGAAACTGCTGTTATTAAAATTGCAAAAAAAGTAACATCATTAAAATCGTATTTAAAAGAAGGAGAAACTCTTACTTTTAAAAATGTTGGCGATTTGTCTTTAAGTTCTGAAGGGAAAATTATTTTCGAGCCATCTTATCAACTTAATTATTTAACAGATGCCTTTGGTTTAAGTCAATTTGTATCTCCAACAATTTCCAGAGAAGTTTATAAAGAAGAGGTTGAAGAACTCGAAAAAGTTATTCCTATTGCTGTAACTCCAGAACGTAAAAAATCTCGCAGTTTCCTAAAATATGCTTCTATCGCAGTATTGGCATTAACACTTGGTGGATTTATTTCGTCTAATTATTATTTAGGCAAAATAGAAGAACACAACCAACAAGCAGAAGCACAAGCTCAAGATCAGCTTAATGCAAAAATACAAGAAGCTACATTTGTAATTAGTAACCCTTTACCATCTGTTACACTTAACGTTACTAAGCAAAGTGGAAATTATCATATAGTTGGTGGAGCATTTAGATTTCCTAAAAACTGTGATAAAAAGCTAAACGAACTTAAAACTTTAGGCTTCAAAAATGCTTATAAAATTGGAACCAACAAATATGGTTTACACCAAGTAGCTTATGGTAGTTTTGAAACTCGACAAGAAGCGCAACGCGAACTTTTCAAAATTAAACGAACGCATAATAAAGATGCGTGGCTATTAATACAGGAACTGGACAGATAATTATTTCTTTCTTAAAAAAAAGCAAAATTCCATATTCGTAATTCTAAAAACCTAAATTCCCATTACCTTTGCACTTCATTATAAAAAGGTATGGAAGCAAAACACCCAAAAGATTCATTAACGGTATTAACAGATATTGTATTACCTAGTGAAACCAATCCATTAAACAACTTGTTTGGAGGCGAATTGTTAGCTCGTATGGATCGTGCGGCAAGTATTGCAGCAAGACGACATTCCAGACGTATTGTAGTAACAGCATCTGTAAACCATGTGGCATTTAACAGATC
>JABDPN010000314.1 GCA_013042715.1 Flavobacteriaceae bacterium
ATATTGTTTTAGATGAAATTAAAAATGATGGGTTAACTTCCGAAGGAATAGATTTTGGTAAAAAAATTCCACAACATTTAAATTTTTTAATTTCAGCAGTAGCTAAATATCACGATTGTGAAGGAAAATTTACTAGTAATAGAACTATATCATTATTTGGATATAAAGATGATGTTAAAATGGCTATCATATCATTTAATTTCTTAAAAGTTACTATTGATAATTTAGCAAATAGAGATTTTAAATTATATAAGAACTCAGGTGGAACAGCTCATGGAATTTCTTGGAAAAGTTCTTATAGAAAAGGAGCAACAAAAGCAGTAATTGCTACTCTTAGATCAGAAAAAGAGAAAGAAAAGCAAGACCAACATTCTGCTGGAACTTCTCTAATGGTAGTGAAACAACAAGCTATAAGCAAAAAATTTGGCAATTTTAGATATAAGTCATCTTCTTATAGTTATAGTGATAAGAATTCTTACAATAAAGGATATAAAGAAGGTTCTAAGATTAGATTATCTAAAGGTATAGAATCAAATAGTCGTAATCTTCTTAGATAATAAAATTGTAATTGAGTCTATAAGCCCGAATCCCTATATGGTTAAGACTTATAGACAATAGTCCAGTGGACCACAGAATGGTATGTATGGAGTTAAGACACTTATACTATGAAGTACATACTTGCCGTAAGGATAGTGATGAATGAAGCCGATTCTCGGGCTCGAACCTGGCAGAGAGGTGGAAAGCCTCTTTTTAATAAAATTCACGAGGTTAAAAATGTTTAACGAAAAAGATCAAGTTTCTGATAAAGCTCTGAGACGAATTGTGGATAAAATTCGACACAAAGTTCGACGTCAAGTTCATGAGGCTCAAGTTTCTGGTCAAGTTTGGTTTCAAGTTCAAAATCAAGTTTGGGATAAAGTTGAAAATAAAGTTCGACGTCAAATTCGGAATCAAGTTCGGAATCAAGTTTCGGGCCAAGTTCAGAATCAAATTCAAGAGGATTTAAATGTTCAATAAAGAAGATAGAATGAAATATGAATTTAATCTTGAGTATTCCTTAAAAATAGTCCCAAAAGTTAAAAAATTAATGACATTAGAAATACGAAGTAAGATACATAACAATACAGATGTGGTAACTTATTTAAAACTTAGAACACAGTTAAGCAATCATATAGATTATAAAACTTATAAAACAATAATGAGAGGATAATAATGACAACAGAATTAGTAAGAGTAGAACTTCCAGGTGATAGACTATATATAGATGAGTGTAGAATCCAGACGTTTACTTATGGTGATGCTTCTGCGCTTAGTCTTCTTCCTAAAACCCAAGATACTCAAAAATTATTTGAAGTAATTGGACGAAGAATTAATATACCAGTTAAATTATTAACTTTACAAGATTTTTGGTTTATTATGTATTGGCAACGAATTAATTCATATAGTCACTTTCCTGTAAAACTACCTTGGACTTGTCCTCATTGTAAAACTAAAAACACAGACGAACTAACCGGAAGTTGCTTAGAGATAAATGACTTAGATGATGATTATTATCATGGAATAGAATTAGATTTTCCTGATATAGGCCCACTCAAACTCCGCTTAAAATTAGTAGGAGATGAAATAGAAGCGAAAAGATATATTAGAGAAAATAAAATAAATGATATTGATGGAGAGATTTTTGAAGAACTTCTCACTGCTTGTATGTTAGAACCCAATGGCGGTTCATTAAGTGATAGATATAATTTAGTAAGACAAATGTCTTCAAATGATCAATTTCTATTAAAGGCTTTTGAAGCTGAATTTGATTATGGAGTTCAGAGTTATTCTGAATTTACTTGTGAAAATGAGAAATGTAGGGAGGTCGCGAAAGTCAGCTTTACGTTTGACTTAGCGAACTTTTTTCCCAGCGTTCAAGATAAGTCAAATGTACGATCTCGAATACTTTCTCGCAAGGCACCTGCACCAGCCAATAGAGACAATAAAAGACATGGATTTGATGAAAGTAGTGTACATCAAGGAAGTCCACATAAAGAATCTAAAAATAATGAACGAAAAACAGAAACAAATGAAAGCCCAAGCAATGGCCAAGAGAAAATAGAACTTACTCCAGAAGAACTACAAAGATTAATAAATGAAGGAGTCGATAATGCTATTAAAGATTCAATGCAAGAAATAGAAGCAAGTACTAGTTTAGATGATTTAACAGCTAATCGTTAACAATTCGTAACAAATCTCTATTGTACTTTATTAAGATATGAGTTATAATTAGATTATAAGATAATTAATGAGGAGATAGAGAAAATGAAAACTCCAAATAATTTAAATGATTTAAATAAAATGTTAAGCGAAAATGGATTTGAATCAGACGAATATAATGGAAAAACAATCTATATTAATAATATTGAAATAGGTTATGATTCAACTAGAGAATTATGGTTTTTTGCAGATAAAAAAATAATAACAAAAGAACTTAAACAAATATTAAAAGATAAAAATAAGATAAGTGAATTAATAAATGACGTCTAGTATTACGAATGGGTTTATTAAACAAGCTCAAGACAAAATAAAAGCTCAGAACTTAGGTTTAGAAAAACAAACTGACGAAGTTCGTAAGAGTGTTATGGAGTTTAATAAAAGATTTAATGCTTCTATTAAGTCTACTAAATCTATTTTAGAATCTATTAGTGACAAGAAAACTAAAAAAGAACTAGAAGAAGCTATTAAATCAGCAGAAGATTATTCTAAAGTTCAAAAAAAGTTAATAAAACAAGGTACAACAATATCGTCTAATGAAGCAGAGGGATTAATAACTGCTGCTGAGAATTTAAATAAAATAGTAACTACAAATGATGAAGTTGTTTCAAAAATTAAACAACAAGGTCAAAATATAGAAGATTTAGACATTGAAACTCCATTAAAAGCTGCTACAAAGCGGATTGGAGAAAATGCTAAAGATTTCTTTGTTGAAAACGCTGAAAATATTTCAAGGTCTGGATTGGTAGATAATGTTTCTAGTTTTGGATTAAGTGCAATTAGTCCAGAATTAGCATTCGCTACTGAAGCAATGGGATTAAATCTCACAGGAGCATTATCTAATCTTGGAACTTTATTTAAAGGTTCTTCTGATTTTGTTTCTCCAAAACAAGGAAGTGGAGATGATATAGATGCGCTATTAGATGGAGTAGAAAGTAGAATAAATAGTGACATTGCAACTCCAATAGTTACATCTGTAATAGAAGATTCTAATTCTACTATTCTTTCTGATGGATTAGCTACAAGAGAAGAGATAAAAAATTCTATAGATGATTCTGACGAAGAAAGAATAAAAAGTAGTAGACTTGGAGCTTTCTTATTTGGAAGGTTTTTAAGAAAGCAAAGCAAACTCCAAACTTCTGAATTAGTAGATGAGTTAGAAACTCAAATAGTAAGTACTGAATCTGATATAGATAGACTTATTTCAAATGATAATATGAATCATGAAATGATGATGGAGTTATTTAAAGATCAACATGTTGAAGTTATAGAGGAATTAGATGATTTAAGTGACGCAAAAAGTGGAGGCATGTTAGATAGATTTTTTGGAAAGAACTCTAAATTTAATAATATAATGGTAGCTATTGGTGCTTCTATTTCTGGTATATTAACTAAATTCGGAGGAGGAAAATTAGGAAAAGCAGGTGCTGTAGGAATGGGTGCATTTTTTGGAGCTAAAAATCTACAAAATATACAGCAAGAAGGGTTAACTACTGGAGGATTAATCTCATCAGTAGGATCTGGAGCTTTAGTAGGAAGTGCATTTGGTCCATTAGGAGCTTTAATAGGTGCAGGTGTTGGTGGATTAGCAGCAGTAATAGCAGATAATATTTCTGATGAACAATTAGCTATTATTAAATCAGCGTTTTCCTCTCTTTCTACATTTTTTACAGAGTCCGTTGCTCCAGTAATAAGTAATATAGGAAGTTTTATCGGAGGAACTCTTTTTCCAACTCTTGGAAAAGTAGGTGGTTTCTTAAAAGATGCATTCGGACCAGCTATTAATGAATTTTTTAAATTAGGAGAAAGTGTATTTAATGCTATGAGTCTTTCTGCAGAAGGACTTGTGAGAATAATTCCTCCTGTAATAGATGCTATGGTTTCTGCGGGAAAATTTGTAAATGAAAATGTAGTTCCTCCAGTTTCATCTTTTCTAAAAGAATTTGTTTTAGGTTCTATTTTAACTTTTGGAAAAGTATTAGAAATAACTATTGGTGGAGTAAGAGCTGTATTTGATACTGTAGTAGATTCTATAATTAAAGTTGGTGAGTTTTTAGGAACAGGAGCTGCTATTGCAGTTGAAACTACTACTAAAGTTATAGGTTGGGTTTCTAGTACATACGAAACTGTTTCCAATTTTATATCTGATGGCATTACAACTATCTCTGACTTTTTTACAAGTGTTGGTGAGTCAATTAGTTCTTTAATAGATAAAATAATGGTTCCTATAAAGTCAGTTAAACAAAAAGCTGATCAAGCCTTAGATTTCATAGGAATTGGTTCTGATTCTAATTCTCCATCATTGTTAGGATTCGCTAAAGATAGAGCAGGTGCATTAAGTGAAATAACAAGTTCACTTTTTGGATTTGGCGTAGATAATGAATTACCTACAGAAGGACAGATAGGATCTAATATGGCACAAATAGAAGCTGCTAATATGGGATCATACAATAATACTAAACAACTAGAAGCACAAATGAAACAACATAAGAGTTTAATTAAACTTTTACAAGAACAAAAAGAAAAACAACAAAGTAATTCAAAATACCAAGGTCGAAGATCATTAGATAATAGTCCAGTTGTAAGTAATGACATAGGATTAATTATGACCTTAGGTGGAGGTTTATAATGACAAAACAAAATAAAATAAGTGATAGACAATCAGATACTAGATATTTTTCTCCTAATTTTTTAGTATTAATTTCATCCTCAGCAAATGACAGTAGAGTAGTAGCAAGACTCCCTGAAGAATTGCAAATGCAATTAGCATCTGAATGGGATACTCCATTAGTAGGATCTACTCCTGGATGGTTAGAAATAGGAGCTCAAGAACTTTTAGGAAAATCATTTAGAACTCAATTTGCTTCTTCTCAAGTCTGGTCTGGGTCTTCTCCAATAGAGATTACCTTACCATTAGAATTTTATGCAGAAAGTAATCCGAAAACAGAAGTAATTAGTCCAATTGTTGAGTTAGCTAAAATGGCTTTACCAAGAAAATCAGGAGAAGGTGGACAGTTTATTCCTCCTGGTCCTAGAATATTTGGGTTAAGAGAGCAAACAGGAAATGATTTTATCTCTATTGAGATAGGTAATTTTCTTATATTTACTAAGGTTATCATTACTCAAGTAAATCCAACTTTTGTTACAAGAGATATGACTAAATTAGGACTACCATTAAAAGCTTCTTGTGAAGTTACTTTTAGAACTATGTTTTCATTAAGCGGTGGAGATTTTGCTAGGATGTTTAAGGATATAAAATAATATGTTTAACAAAGAAGATCATTTACTATTTGATTATCAAAATGAGTTTATTTATACTAAACAGTCATTAGATAGATTTTATTATAATAAAATGCTTTCTTATTTAAATGAAAAAGTAATAGATGGAAATCTTAGATTTAGAATATATAAATATTTAAAAAATAAAATTGAAACCGAAACAGTGTTAAATTTAGGAGAATACACTAAGTATATCATGAGTCAAAAATTATCGGAAAATATAGATGTTTAGTATAGATTTTCTCTCCAAATTTGGAAACCAGTTCACGATAAAGTTCAAACTCAAGTTTGGAGAAATATTCAGGAGAATTTTAATGTTTAACGAAGAAGATCAAGTTGAGAATATAATACACGATAAACTAGAACAACATATTCTTCATAAATTGTGGTATGAATTATATACAAAACCTGATGATAAAATATATATTGATGTTTATTGTGCTGTTAGTAGTAAAATTAAAGAACAACAATTACAAACAATAAATATAAAATAATGAGTTTACATAATGGCAAAACCAAGTTATAATAGAACTAACTTCTTTGATACTCAAACAGATAATAATGGAATTGTTTCATCTGATCCTATTGCTTTTGATTTTAAAGAATTCTTTGAGTTCATGAGAACTAAAAGGATAAAACAAAGAAGAATTTCAGAGTCTGAAGAAGGCGCACCTGATTTAATATCGTTCCAAGAATATGGAAGTGAGCAATACTGGTGGGTAATTATGCTTATTAATAAAATACAAGATCCTATTAATGAGCTTACAGCAGGAACTTTATTAGCGATACCACGGCTTTCAGATGTTGAAGAGTTTAGACAATCTAGAATTTCAGCCCAAACAAGAGGTCAAACAGTAATATTACGATGAAATGTAGAGCAAATACTCCACTCAGCTTATGGGAACATATTAAGATATTATTTATTGGAAAAATAGATAGACATAATTGGAAAGTACGAGAAATAATTAGCATCGAAACTAATATGATGTATAAGTATCGTATATGTGAATGTGGAGAAATAGAAGTTTATAGTTACAAATATGGAACTTATAGTAAATTAAAGGGAAAGATTTGGAAACGGGATTGGGAAGCAAGAGAATTCTTAGAAGTTTTAAATAAAGATTTAGAGAGACTAAATGTCATTTAATGTATTCGGTAAATATGAATTAAATATCTCAATTAATAATATTCCATTGGATAGTACTAGAAATATTATTCAAGATATTATTATTCATGAGTCTGTTCATCAATCTTTACCGACAGTTGATATTAATATAGTAAATGATACAGGATTAATAGAAGATAATCCGCTTACTGATGGATCTCAAATAGATATCGAATTAACGATATTACAAACTGAAAACGAAGAAGAACAATTCAGAATTGAGACATTTCTTTGGAGTCATGAAGCAGTAGAAGTAAGTGAAGGAATACAACTCTCTTTACATTGTGTTTTAAGTGCCTCAGACTTCCTAGAAGGAAGAATAGAATCAGTAAATGGTTCATCATTTGATGTCTTTAGTTTAATGGCAGAGAGATCTAGGATGACTCTGATAGCTGATCCGAGTGTAGATAAGCAAGTTTGGATTCGTGCAGGGATTAGAGGAAATATTTGGCTAAATGACGTAATAAATCATTCTTGGGCAAGTGACAGATCGGCTTTTATTTATGCCGTTACTCGCAATAGAGAATTATTAAAATATAATTTAGATGAAAGAGCAAGTAGAAATCCAAAATGGGTCTTTAAGCCAGAAAGAGAATATGCTGGAGAAGAGCTTGACGATAATGTAATCAAATATAAATATCCTAAATTTACTTCTCAATCTGGTTTTTTAAACACATTTTTTGGATATGGTAGAAGATTATCTTCTTTTGATATAGAATCTGGAGATTTTGAAAACCATCAGCCTAAGACATTTATTAAAAGAACGAACTTCATGAATTTAAATTCAGATAGAGAAGTTCCACAAAGATATACTTCTTTAGGATTTAATAATAATTTAAATGTTCATGCAAATTACTTTAATGCTTATGCTCAAAATATGAGAATTAAGAGCTTTTATTCTATTAATGTAAGTGTTTTATCAAATTATTTTAGAGCAGTAAGACTATTGGATAGAGTTTCATTATCTTTAAATGATGAAAGCCAGAACTTAAAAAGAACTACTTATTCTGGTAATTATTTTGTAGAAAAAATTTCTACTATATTAGACTCAACAAATGTTACAAGAAGATTTGACTTAATAAGAGAGGGTTTTAATGCAGATTCTTCAGTCGCTAATAGAAGTAAGTAATCCAAAAACTATTTGTATAATTGCGTTATATAGTGTTATAGTAATTGGAATAAGCATTTCTTTCTTAAAAAGAGTAAATAAAGATGATTAATAATATTTTATGTTTACTTTTAGCGACTTCATTTATGTTTAATATATGGTCTATTTCTCTCGCATTTAGGTTTCTAAATACTTTATCAGAACTTAGACAAGAAAATACAGATTTAAGAATTAGTTTATTACATAGAGAATAAAAATGGCGTTTATAAGACCACAACAAGATCTTGTTTCTCCAAATTTAGGGGAAGAATTTTATATAGGAACTGTTGTAGATAATAATGACCCTACTAAAAATAGTAG
>JABDPN010000005.1 GCA_013042715.1 Flavobacteriaceae bacterium
GTGATGCTGCGGCATTCTTAACAGCGGAAACCATTCAAATTACTGGAGGACAAGGTCTCGGAATTTAAAATCTTTTAAAAAATAGATTTAAAAAGCCTTTCAATTATTGAAAGGCTTTTTTTTGTACTCAAGGTGGGAATCGAACCCACACTTCCGAAGAAACTGGATTTTGAATCCAGCGCGTCTACCAATTCCGCCACTTGAGCGAGAGAGAAAGCAAAATTATAAAATAAATTAGTTTAAGCCATAAATTTACTAGCATTTATCCTTTTCAAGTCCAATTAAATTTCTAAATTTGCAACCTCAATAAAATTTCGAGGATAATTTAACTCATTTACAGATAGTTAATCATGTCTAATAATATAACAAACGCAAAAATATTTGGTTGTTCTCAAAGTATGGATTTAGCTAAACAAATTGCTAAAGCCTATGGAGAAGATTTAGGTAATGTTATTACATCTACCTATAGTGATGGAGAATTTCAACCTTCTTTTGAAGAATCTGTAAGAGGAGCACGTTTGTTTTTAATTGGTTCTACTCATCCAGGAGCACGAAACTTAATGGAAATGCTGCTTATGTGTGATGCTGCAAAGCGTGCATCAGCTAGACATATTACTGCTGTGATGCCTTACTTTGGTTGGGCAAGACAAGATAGAAAAGATAAGCCAAGAGTGCCTATTGCTGCAAAACTTGTTGCTAAAATGCTTGAAACTGCAGGTGCAACTAGAATAATAACAATGGATTTACATGCAGATCAAATCCAAGGATTTTTCGAGAAACCAGTAGACCATTTATTTGCATCTACAATCTTTCTGCCATATTTAAGAAGTTTAAACCTCGATAACCTTACAATTGCTTCTCCTGATATGGGAGGATCCAAACGTGCTTATGCTTATTCTAAAGCTCTAGAATGTGATGTTGTAATATGTTACAAGCAACGTGCAAAAGCTAATGTTATTTCACACATGGAAGTGATTGGTGATGTAGAAGGTAAAAATGTTGTTTTAGCAGACGATATGGTAGATACAGCTGGAACGCTTGCAAAAGCAGCAGATTTAATGATGGAACGTGGTGCACTTAGTGTAAGAGCTATTTGTACACATCCTATAATGTCTGGAGATGCATATAATAAAATACAAAACTCAAAATTAGAAGAATTAATAGTTACAGATTCTATACCATTAAAGCAAAAATCTGATAAGATTAGAGTATTAACTTGTGCTAATTTATTTGCTGAAGTGATGCATAAAGTTCATCATAACAAATCTATTAGCTCAAAATTTATAATGTAAATAATTAATATTAATATAATTTTTTTTAAATGAAATCAATTACAATCAATGGATCGAAAAGAGAAAGCGTGGGCAAGAAAGCAACAAAGGCCTTACGTAATGCTGGACAGGTTCCTTGCGTATTATACGGAGGAGACCAACCAGTACATTTCTCTGCACCAGAGTTGGCTTTCTCAAAACTAGTTTATACGCCTAATGCGCATACAGTTGTGATTGCCTTAGAAAATGGAGAAACTTTAAATGCTGTTTTACAAGACATACAGTTTCATCCAGTAACAGACAGAATTCTTCACGTAGACTTCTATCAATTATTCGACGATAAACCAGTAACAATGAATATTCCTGTAAGATTACAAGGAAGTTCTCCTGGAGTAAGAAATGGTGGTAGATTACTGTTTAGACAACGTAAATTAATAATTAAAGCTTTACCTTCTAACTTACCAGATTTCTTTAATGTAGATATTTCTGAATTGAATATTGGAGATCTTATTTCAGTTGAAGGATTAAAGAATGAAGATTTTACAATCATGCATCCGGATAGTCAGGTAGTCGTTCAAGTTAAAACAGCACGTGCTGCAATAACAGTTGAAACTGACGAAGATGAAGATGATATAGAAGGAGTAGAAGGAGCTGAAGGAGAAACGCCAGCAGAAGGTGATGCACCAGCTGAAGAATCTCAAGAATAATAGAGAAACCTTTATATTATTAAAAAGCATCCTATTTATTAAGGATGCTTTTTTATTTTTACAAAAAATATAATTCATGTGTAAGTTTTGGAATAACTTATTCCGACGAAATAAAAAATCTGAAACAACTGAAGAAAACCTAATGAAAAAGTTTCTTATTGTAGGCTTAGGTAATATAGGATTAGAATATGCTAATACAAGGCATAATATTGGTTTTAAAATTCTTGATTTTCTTGCAGAATCTCAAGATGTAATTTTTGAACCTAATAGATTGGGTGACGTTGCAAGGTTTAAAATTAAGGGCAGAACCTTTATCTTACTTAAACCAAGCACTTATATGAATTTAAGTGGTAAATCTGTATTATATTGGTTAACTAAAGAAAAAGTACCATTGGAAAACCTGTTAATTGTTACAGACGACTTAAATTTACCTTTTGGAAGTTTAAGGCTAAAAATAAAGGGAAGTGATGGAGGACATAATGGCCTTAAAGACATTCAAGACAAACTCAATACAACAAAATATAACAGGTTTAGATTTGGTATAAGTAATGAGTTTAATAAAGGTAGACAGATAGACTATGTTTTAGGAGAGTGGACTAAGGAAGAAGTTAATAATCTTAAAGAGCGCCTTGAAAAAAGCTCAGAACTCATTAAATCTTATGCGTTAGCTGGTATTAATAATACAATGAATGCGTTTAATGGTAAATAATTATAAATAATCAAGATTGAAGATACAGAAATCCATAGATTATAATTTACTAAAAGAGTCTGTTGTTACCATTGGTACTTTTGATGGTGTACATTTAGGACATCAAAAAATATTAAAGCGAGTTGTTAAAATTGCAAAAAAGAAAAACCTACAAGCTGTAGTTTTAACATTTTTTCCTCATCCTAGAATGGTTTTACAAAAAGACACAGACATTAAACTAATAAACAGTATCGACGAAAGGTATAATTTACTTAAAGAAAAAGGTGTCGATCATTTGGTTGTTAAAGAATTCACTCAGGAATTCTCTAGATTAACAGCAAAGGAATATGTAAGAAATATTTTAGTAGACAAACTAAAAACTAAGCATATAATAATAGGGTATGATCATCATTTTGGACGAAACAGAACCGCAAATATCAATGATTTAAGAGCTTTTGGGAAAATTTACGATTTTAAAGTTACAGAGATTTCAGCTAAAGAGATTGAAACTGTAGCTGTTAGTTCTACAAAAATAAGAGCTGCATTAGATAATGGTGATGTAGCATTAGCAAATTCTTTTTTAGGCTATAATTTTATGCTAACAGGAACAGTTATTAAAGGAAAAGGCCTAGGTCATACTATAGATTTTCCAACAGCTAATTTAAAAATTGAAGAAGGTTACAAGTTAATTCCAAAAACAGGTTCTTATGTCATTAAAACAACTTATAATAAACAAGTGTTATATGGTATGATGAATATTGGTGTAAATCCTACTGTAAATGGAAAAACACAAAGTATCGAGATGCATTTATTTAATTTCTCAAATTCTATTTACAATGAAAAATTCACAATAGAATTTATAGAAAGGCTAAGAGACGAGAAGAAGTTTAAGTCATTAAATGATTTAAAAGAACAATTAAAAAAAGATAAAAAAAATTCTTTAGCGATTATTGATACGATAAAATAGAGAAGTAAAAAACAAAAAAAGGCTGTTATTTAATAACAGCCTTTTTTTAGTATAATAATATTTAATTAGTTAAAGTTGAATCTTAATAACACTTCATGTGTACCATCACTAACATTACCTAATTCTGTTCTAAGCGAACTATCATAAGCATATCCTAGCGTAGCCCAATCAGCTATTTTCAAACTAAGTAAACCAGCAATAGCTTGATCTGTTCTATAAGAAGCACCTACTTCAAATTTTTCTAAAAATCTGAATGTTGCTGTTATATCAGCAGAAAGAGGAGCTCCTCCTACATATCTAATCAAGGTAGAAGGTAAAAATTCAGTGTTATCACTTAATCTAAAATTATATCCACCAGATAAATAAATATGCGCTTTACTTGTAGCATATGTGTTTCTACCATTATCATTATTAATTCTACTACTTAATAAAATATTAGGCATAGATAATGAAACATAATATTTGTCATTTAGAAGATATCCTCCTAATCCTGCATTAGGTCTAAAACCAGTATCTAAGTTTTCTAGAGCAGGATCATTTGGGAAAATTGAATAATTATCTAATTGATTTCTATCAATTTGATAGTTTCCTCCTCCAGCTTTTAACCCAAAATATAGGTTTGTATTTTCAGACAGTGGCACTTGATAAGAAAAATCTATGTTAATACTAGTAAGGCTTTCAATAAATACCTTATCATTAACTAGAGTTACTCCTATACCAACTCTTTTCCCCATTGGTTTTTGAAAAAAGAAGCTTTGTGTTTCAGCTCCATCTTCTACACCTACCCAATTACTTCTAATGTGAGCAGTCAAACTAGTAGAACCGTCTGTTCCTGCATAAGCTGGATTTATTACATTCATTGTATGTCTATACATTGTGTAATTTGGTTCTTGTTGGGCATACATTGTCCCAACTAATAAAATGAGAATTATTTTAATTGTGTTTTTATAGTATTCCATTTTGTTTTTAATTATTGTTATACACATTAGTATGTTAAATAAATCCATCCTTTCAAGATAGTAGTTCCGAAACCACCTTGATCAATTATATAGTAGTAAGATCCTTGTGGAAGTGTTTTTCCACCATTAGAATCACCTCTCCAATCATTATTATAATCATTTGAGGAGAATACTTCATTTCCCCATCTATTATAAAGTTTGATTTTTGTGTTCGGGAATCGTTCAATATTGACAATCATCCATGTGTCGTTAATATTATCTCCATTAGGTGATAATACATCATTTACAATTAGATCGTCACAAGCATCTCCAATACCATCTCTATCAACATCAGATTGGTCAGGATTTGGCGTTTCAATACAATTATCTTCTTCGTTTAAAACGCCATCATTATCAATATCACTATCACAAGCATCTCCTAAACCATCTCCATCAATATCAGATTGATCTGGATTAACAGTTTCTGGACAGTTATCAACATCGTTTAAAACGCCATCATTATCGATGTCGTCATCACAGGCATCACCTAAACCATCACCATCAATATCAGATTGATCTGGATTAACAGTTAATAGACAGTTATCATCCTCATTTAAGATACTATCAAAGTCATAATCTACAGGATCTAATATTCCACAAACTTCTAATATGAAATTATTTATAGTTCCACCATCTAATGCACCAAAAGTATCAGTTACTTGAAGGGTCCATTCTCCTGCAGCAAGTTCTCCATATAAAACAGATAAATCACCCTCAGGTATATAACTTCCTGAGAAAGGTGGGAAACCTGCAGCAATAGGAGTTGTAGCTTCCTGATCGAAAACAGTATCTGTATAATTATCACCACTCCCACCATTACCAGTAGAAAGTTCTATTGAAACTCCAGTTGGACTTATTAGGAAAATATCTAAATCAGAATCCCATGCATGGTCAATATTAATTAAAACATTAACATCTGTAATTATTTTTTGATCTGCTATTGTAACAGATGCAGTATAAGTTGCATTATCTCCAGAGTCTGCTATGGTAATTGGAGTATCTAATGTTGCTTCTGATACACATTCTACGTCACACCAGTCACCAATTCCATCTTGGTCTAAATCTGCTTGATCAGGATTAACTGTTTCTGGACAATTATCGACATCGTTAAGAACACCATCGCCATCAATATCATCATCACAAACATCTCCTATACCATCGTTATCCATATCTGCTTGATCTGCATTGGCAATTTCAACACAATTATCAACGGAATCAATAACTCCATCACCATCAGTATCTGGGCTAAATTCTCCAACAACACAAAGCTCGATTTCAAATAAGTTAATAGTACCTCCATCACCTCCAGCATCGTCGGTTACAATTAAGGTCCAGTCACCTAATGTCATTTCACCATTGAAGTCAGCTAAAGAGCCTTCTGGTTGATATGTACCAGTAAAAGGAGCAGATCCAGATATTATCGCTGTTGCAGCATCATCATCAAAAACTGTATCGGTGTAATTATCACCACTACTACCATTATCTGAAGTAAGTTCTACAACTGTACCATTTGGACTTTGTAAATAAATATCTAAATCACTATCCCAAGTGTGGTCAATATTTATTTTAACATTTACATCATCAATTTCTAAATCATCGTCAATAGTTATAACTGAATTATAAGTTACACCTCCAGTTGTATTGATTACTATTGGCGTGTCAATTGAAGCAAACATATCACATTCAATATCACAAACATCACCAATTCCATCATCATCTATATCAGCTTGATCCGCATTGGCTCTTTCAGGACAGTTATCGTCAACATTTAAAACGCCATCTCCATCCATATCATCATCACAAACATCTCCGATGCCATCATCATCCATATCTTCTTGACCTGCATTGGCTGTATCTGGACAATTATCACTGTCATTTGGTATGCCATCACCATCATTATCTGTTTGAGCTTCTCCACAAATTTCTATTGACCAACTATCTATAGTACCAGTATCAAATGAAAAATTATCAGATACATTCAAAGTCCAATCACCACCAGAGAATTCTCCATTTAATAAAGAGAGGTCTTCTTCTGGCTGGAAACTGCCAGTAAATGGTGCAGAACCACTAGTAATAGGAGTTGTTGCATCTTGATCAAATACAGTGTCTGTATAATTATCTCCGAAACTTCCATTTTGACCAGATAACAATATACTTGTTCCAGATGGACTGATTAGTGTTAATATTAAATCACCATCATAAGTATGAGTAATATTTACAGTAACATTTACATCAGAAATTATTGAAGTTGTTCCAACATTTAATACTGAATTAATTCCTGCTGGTGAATTATCTGGAATTGAAATAGGCGTATCAGAAGAACTATAAGTATCACAAGATATATCTGCAGTTGAGAAACTTGCAATTGAATAGGTGCCGTTTCCACAGTTATTTGCAGATCTTACTCGCCACCAGTATTGTGTATTTGCCATAAGTCCATTTTGAGTGAACATTGGTGAACTTACACTTTGGCTGTAAACTACTGAGGTGAAGCTTGCATCTGTTGCTATATCAATATCATAAGAATCTGCGTTGGTATCTTCACTCCATTCAAAGTCTAAATCAATCGCTGTTCCGGTTGCACCATCTGCTGGTGAAGAGAGTGAAAGTGAAGCATAGTTTGTATCATAAACACCAAGTGTAACTGCCGACGAACGTACTGTAGCTCCAGATGTACCTTCTATTGTAAATGAATAATTTCCGGTTGAGACACTACCAAGACCTGAAATGGTTAGGGTTATTAATGTACCATCAGAAGTTGCGCTTGCTGGACTAAAAACTGCTGTAGCTCCTGAAGGAAGCCCAACAGCAGAAAAAGTTGTAGAATCAGCAAAATCATTAAAAGTATTGTATGTAAATTCGAAAACCGCATCAGCTGGAACACAAACATCAATTTCTGATGAAGTCAATGTCATTGAATAATCTAATGGCTGATTTAACAATTCTCTTGGTCCACCAGGTGCCATAGTTGCATGCATTCTTCCTTTTTGATCCAAGGTAAATAAGTTCATACAGGCATCATCAGTATAATCCATATAGTTTTCTATCATATCTGGAATACCTGATGGACTAGAACAGGAATCGGCTCCTGTTGGGCAACCATAATTTGGTCCAGTAATTCCAGGAGTATCAGCACATAAGTCTCCTGAAGAATAATCGTCTGAACATGATCCTCCTTGAAAAGTGTGGTACAAGTTAAAGTAGTGCCCCATTTCGTGAGTAGTTGTTCTACCTTTATTAAATGGTGCGCTTAAATAAAATGTTTCGCCAGCCGCCGCCTCATAATCTACAGATCCAAAGTATTGTGGACTAATTACATTACCATCATTTGGTAGACCAGCACTACTTGCTAAAGTAGAGTATCCTAAAATTCCACTACCAATATTACCAACCCAGATATTAAAATATCTTGTTGTATCCCAAGCATCAACACCACCAGACGAAGAGTACTTTATATTATCGCTGGTTCCCCAAGATGACACAGTGGTCTCAGTTCTTGTAATTCCTGTTGTTGGATTACCATCTGGATCTTGCTGCGCTAAATAGAATTCTATTTCCATATCAGCAGCTTGAGGCCAAGTATTATTAGCATCTTCATTTAATCTTCTAAAATCCTTATATATAACATCAATTTGTGACTGTATTTGAGCGTCACTAATGTTTTCTACTGGATTTGCAGTATTCCATACTACATGTACAACAATTGGTACGTAATATACTGCCGTATTCGTAGAATAAGTTTGAGAATTTTGAATGTAATTTTGAGTAAAAGCTTCAATTTGTGCTCTTTTTTGCTCTAGACTGGGATCATTTTGCATTTGCATTTCTAGAATATCCATCGTGGCGCAGTTTCTCTGAGCGAATGAAGACGAGAATACAAAGAAGAATGAAACCAATACTAAGTAAAGTGTTTTTCTCATTGTTTTGTTTTTAGTGTAAACCTTAAATGAAAGGAAGTTAACCATTATAGGTTTATTGATTAATTTTATGTTGGTAAAAACAAATGTAATAAAATTATTAACATAATTTAACAAGCCTTGACATCATATTAAACATTTTAATTTTATGTACTTTAGCGGAGTATTTTTTTAAATTTGTTTCTTAAAACTTTAAGCATGTTACAAGTACCCTTTATTAGAGAGCACAAAGTTGAAGTGATTAAACGCTTACAAAAAAGAAATATAGATGCACAAGCAATTATTAATGATGTTTTAAAATTAGACGAAGAGCGAAGGGCATTACAAGCAAAACTTGATAATACTTTATCTGAATTAAATTCTATATCTAAAGAGATTGGTGTACTATTTAAATCTGGAGAAGCACAAAAAGCTAATATTCTTAAAGAGAAAACAACAATCTTAAAAGAAGATAAAATTAGTTTAACTGATGCTTTAAACATAAAAGCAGAAGCTTTACAAGATGTATTAACTAAAATCCCTAATGTTCCTCATGAATCTGTACCTTCTGGTAACACAGATGAAGATAATGAAGTGGTATTCCAAGAAGGAATCATTCCAGAATTAAGTAATAACGCATTACCTCATTGGGAATTAGCTAAGAAGTACGATATTATTGACTTTGAACTTGGGAACAAAATTACAGGAGCTGGATTTCCAGTATATAAAGGAAAAGGTGCAAAATTACAACGTGCTTTAATCACTTATTTTTTAGATAGAAATACAGAAGCTGGATACCAAGAAGTACAAGTACCGCATTTAGTAAATGAAGCATCTGGATTTGGTACTGGACAATTACCAGATAAAGAAGGTCAAATGTATCATGTTACAGAGGATAATCTATATTTAATTCCAACCGCAGAAGTTCCAGCTACAAATATTTTTAGAGGAGAGTTACTTAAAACAGATGAATTACCAAAAGCAATAACTGGTTATACACCATGTTTTAGACGCGAAGCGGGAAGTTATGGAGCACATGTTAGAGGATTGAATAGATTACATCAATTTGATAAAGTTGAAATCTTAAGAGTAGAACATCCAAGTCGCTCTTATCAAGCTTTAGATGAAATGGTTGCACATGTAAAAACAATTTTACAAGAACTTAAATTACCTTACAGGATATTAAGACTTTGTGGTGGTGATTTAGGATTTACTTCTGCATTAACTTTCGATTTCGAAGTATTTTCTACAGCACAAGATAGATGGCTGGAGATTTCTTCGGTTTCAAATTTTGAGTCTTTTCAAGCTAATCGTTTAAAATTACGTTTTAAAAACGAAAATGGTAAAAGCGAATTAGCCCATACATTAAATGGTAGTTCTCTTGCATTACCTAGAGTTCTTGCAGGAATTTTAGAAAACTATCAAACTGAAGAAGGTATTAAAGTTCCAGATGTACTTGTACCATATACAGGATTTTCTATTATAGATTAAGACTATTATTTACAATATATAAAGAAGCCTGAATTTTTTTCAGGCTTTTTTTATAGAAACATTCACATTTTTAAAAATCCACTTTTACTATATTTACACAAATCAAGCTTATGAAAAATACTTTGCTCATAATATTACTACTTATAACTTCTGTGTTATCTGCACAAGATGACATTCTAGCTAAGGAGTATTTTGACAAAGGTGAATTTGAAAAAGCTTTAATTTCTTACCAAAAACTCTTAGAGGAAAAACCTGGAAATCATGATTACTTTTTTAAAATTTTAGAAATTAATCATCAACTAGAAAACTATGATATTGTTAGAGAATTACTTACTAACAAAGTATCTAAAAGTAAAAACCCACAGTATCTAGTAGAACTAGGTTATAATTATCAATTAAATGGAGAACAAGAAAAAGCAAAAGAATTATACAATCAAGCTATTTTAAAAATTGAAGAAAATCCTGTTTACACCTATTATGTAGCTAATAGATTTGAATCTCATGCACTGATCGATTATGCAGCTACTGCTTACGAAAAAGGTATGGCTTTAAATCCTAAACTTAATTACAACATACAGTTAGCAAGAATTTATGGTGAACAAGGAAAGGTTGAAAAAATGTTTAATGCTTATCTTACTTATTTAGAAACTAACAAAACTTATAACCCTTATATACAACGTTCTATTAGTGAGTATATAACAGAAGATGGAACCAACCAAAATAATATTAAACTTAAACGTGTATTGCTTAAAAAAATGCAAACAAAACCCAATTTACTTTGGAATCAATTTTTAAGTTGGTTGTATGTTCAGCAAAAAGATTACGATAAAGCATTTACTCAAGAAAAAGCAATTTACAAACGAGAGCAATTGACTCTAGAAGGCATTTTAGATCTCGCAACGTTAACAATAGAAGCAAATCAAAATGATGTTGCTCATGAGATTCTTGATTATATTATAGAACATGCGATAACCCCAGAAACATTAATAAGTGCACATAAAGACAAACTTGAATTACAATTAAAGCAAGCTTCAACAAAAGATTATAAGACGATAGAAGAAAAATATAATAACTTACTTGAGAATTTTGGTAGAATTCCAGCTACTGTAGACTTACAATTATCGTATGCTAATTTCATAGCATTCTATTTAAACAAACCAGAAGCGGCTATTTCATTTTTAAAAGAAAGTTTAAACGATAAGTTCAACAGATTTTCCCAAGCTAAAATTAAACTGAAACTAGGCGATATATTAATTTTTCAAGAACGCTTTAACGAAGCATTAATTTATTATACGCAAATACAAGCCAATTTAAAAAACAGTACATTATCTCAACAAGCACGTTTTAGAGTTGCAAAAGCGAGCTATTATAAAGGAGATTTTGATTGGGCAGAATCACAATTAAAAATCTTAAAAAGTTCTACGTCACAACTTATTGCAAATGATGCTTTAGATTTAAAACTACTTATTTCAGACAATAAATTTGAAGATTCTACTCAAACAGCATTAAGACAATATGCTAAGGCAGATTTAATGGCTTATCAAAAGAAAACAGATAAAGCTATTAGTCTATTAGAAACAGTTTTAGAAAATCATAAAACCGAAACCATAGTAGATCAGGCTTTATTTCTTCAAGCAAAATTATTTGAAGAAAAAAAACAATACCTAAAAGCTGAAGCAAACTATCAAAAAATAATTGCAAATTATAAAGACGATATATTAATAGATGATGCATATTATGCTTTAGCAGAATTATATAATAGCGTACTAAACAATCCAGATCGTGCTAAATATTTATACGAGCAAATTATTTTTAACCATGCAGACAGCATATATTTTGTTGAAGCCAGAAAAAAATATAGAATGCTAAGAGGTGATGATATAAATTAATTTACAGTTTCGATTACATAATTAAACTAATAAACGAATACACAAAAAATGATTATCTATAACATCACAGCAAATATTGACCAAAGCATTCATGACGAGTGGTTAGAATGGGTTAAAAATCATATTCCACATGTTTTAGCAACTGGAAAGTTTACAGAGGCAAAACTAACAAAGGTATTGGTAGAAGAAGATTTGGGAGGTACAAGCTATTCTATTCAATTTAGAGCAAAATCCAGAGAAGACTTGGATGCTTACTATAAACTTGATGCCGAACGATTAAGACAAGAAGGCCTAAAAAAATTTGCAGATAAAATGCTAACCTTTAGAACAGAACTAGAAATAGTAGACGAGTATTCTGTTACATTCAATTCATAATTACATTAATGTCTGTAAAAGCAAAAAAACATTTAGGTCAGCATTTTTTAAGAGATGAGAATATCGCAAAAAAAATTGCAGACACTTTATCTTTAGAAGGCTATTCTAACATATTAGAAATTGGCCCAGGAATGGGAGTGTTAACTAAGTATCTGTTAGAAAAAGATTGCACAACTTACGTTATAGAAATAGACACAGAATCTGTAGATTATCTTAAAGCAAATTATCTAAACCTTGCACCAAGAATAATAGAAAAAGACTTTTTAAAATACGATTTAACTGAGGTTTTTAAAAACGAACCTTTAGCCATTATTGGAAATTTTCCTTATAATATTTCATCCCAAATTGTGTTTAAAACTTTAGAAATTCGAAATCAAATTCCAGAATTTTCTGGAATGTTTCAAAAAGAAGTTGCGCAACGTATTTGCCAAAAAGAAGGCAGTAAAACCTATGGAATCCTTTCTGTTTTAACACAAGCATTCTATCATGCAGATTATTTGTTTACTGTGTCACCAAATGTTTTTAATCCACCTCCAAAAGTAGATTCTGGTGTATTAAGGCTAACAAGAAAAGACAATTTCACTTTGCCTTGTGATGAGAAATTGTTTTTTAAGGTTGTAAAAACTGCATTTCAACAACGCAGGAAAACACTTCGTAATAGTTTAAAATCATTTAATTTATCAGATATTTTAAAAGCAAATGTTATCTTTGACAAGCGTCCAGAACAATTAAGTGTGGAAGCGTTTATAGAACTCACTTCCTTAATTGAAAACGATAACTAAAAACGAAGTCTTTAAGTGGAATCTAAGAGTGAAAACATACAGTTTGAGTTAAGCCCAGAGCTTTTAGCAAATGTAGAGCAGTTAATAGTAGAAAACAAAGACAAAGAACTTCAAACGCTATTAAGTGAATTCCACTTTGCTGATATTGCAGAAATTCTTGAAGAAGTCAATCTGGAACAAGCCCTTTATGTCATAAAGTTATTGGATTCTGAAACCACATCAGATGTACTGATGGAGTTAGACGAAGACGATAGAGAGAAAGTCCTAGAGAATCTTTCAGCAAAAGAAATTGCAGAAGAAGTTGAAGAGCTGGATACTGATGATGCAGCAGATATTATTGCTGAGCTACCAGAAGAACGTCAGCGAAATGTAATTTCTCAAATTGAAGACGAGGAGCATAAAGCAGAAATTGAAGAACTTCTTGCTTACGACGAAGATTCTGCTGGTGGTTTAATGGCAAAAGAGCTTGTGAAAGTCTATGAAACTTGGACAGTTGCGGGATGTTTACGTCGTATTAAAGGACAAGCAGAAGAAGTAACAAGAGTGCATTCAGTTTATGTGGTGGATAAAAATGAAAAGTTAGTTGGAAGACTATCATTAAAAGATCTAATCATCACTAAAAACGAAACTAAAATTGCGGATATAAGTAAGAGTGTAGATTCTGTTAACGTTAATGATGATGGTGAAGAAGTTGCAAAAGTCATGCAGAAATACGATTTGGAAGCTATTCCAGTTGTAGACGATAAAAATACACTTTTAGGTAGAATTACCATTGATGATATTGTAGATTTTATTAAAGAAGAAGCAGAGAAAGATTATCAATTGGCTGCTGGTCTTGTTCAAGATGTCGATGCAGAAGATAGCATTTTTGAGTTAACAAAAGCACGATTACCTTGGCTGTTTCTTGGTCTTATTGGTGGAATTGGAGCATTCTTAATTATGGAAGGCTTTCAAGAAGCTTTTAATAAATATGCAGTATTATTTTTCTTTACACCTTTAATTGCTGCAATGGCAGGAAATGTTGGTGTGCAATCCAGTGCAATTATTGTTCAAGGATTAGCAAACGACGATATTAAAGGTAGTATTAATAGAAGACTACTTAAAGAGATGTTTTTAGCCTTACTAAATGGTGTAATATTAGCATTATTCCTATTAGCATTTGTGTGGATTGAAGGAGGTGAGTTTAATAAAGCACTTGCTATTTCGGTTTCGCTAATAGCTGTAATAGTCGTTGCAGGTTTAATTGGAACGTTTGTACCATTGTTTTTAGATAAACGCGGAATAGATCCTGCAATAGCTACAGGACCATTTATCACAACAAGTAACGATATATTTGGAATCCTAATTTATTTCTGGATTGCAAAACTTATTCTTGGAATTTAAAATGAAAATCCTTCATTTAGATAAGAATCATCCTTTACTAATCAATCAACTTAACGATTTAGGATTTGCAAATCATGAAGATTATACATCTTCTAAAACTGAGGTTGAAGAAAAAATCCATGAGTATGATGGATTTATTATTAGAAGTCGATTTAAGATAGATAAATCATTTTTAGACAAAGCAACAAATCTAAAATTTATTGGAAGAGTAGGAGCTGGTCTAGAGAATATTGATTGTGATTATGCAGAATCCAAAGGAATAAAACTCATTGCTGCTCCAGAAGGGAATAGAAATGCTGTAGGAGAACATGCATTAGGTATGCTATTATCGCTTTTCAATAAACTAAATTCTGCAGACCAAGAAGTAAGACAGGGTTTATGGAAACGTGAAAAAAACAGAGGAATAGAGCTTGATGGCAAAACAGTAGGAATTATTGGTTATGGAAACACAGGAAAAGCTTTTGCAAAAAAACTAAGAGGTTTTGATGTTGAGGTGATTTTTTATGATATAAAAGATAATCTTGAAAATAAAAATGCTAAACAAGTTTCACTTACCGAACTGCAATTACGAGCAGATATTTTAAGCCTACATATTCCAGAAACTGAACTAACCATTAAAATGGTTGACAAAACATTTATTAATAGTTTTAAAAAACCATTTTGGCTGTTAAATACAGCACGAGGTAAAAGTGTGATTACACAAGATTTAGTAGAGGCTCTACAATCCAAAAAAATTCTTGGAGCAGGATTAGATGTTTTAGAATACGAAAAATCTTCTTTTGAAGATATGTTTACAGAAAACCAGTTACCAGAAGCTTTTCAATATATAGTTACTGCTGATAATGTTATACTTTCTCCTCATATAGCAGGATGGACAGTAGAGAGTAAAATAAAGCTTGCTCAAACAATAGTAGATAAGATAAAGTATCACTTTCCTAAAAAGAAGAAC
The DNA here is from genome assembly GCA_013042715.1 of Flavobacteriaceae bacterium. Classification (GTDB taxonomy): domain Bacteria; phylum Bacteroidota; class Bacteroidia; order Flavobacteriales; family Flavobacteriaceae; genus Site-B15. Next base: position 15,397 of record JABDPN010000005.1, read on the forward strand.
TAAAAATCTATTCTCGATACTATTTTTTTATTGAAAAAACAACTCGAATTGACGATTTTTAGTAATTTGACGATATAAAACGTCATATCGAGTGATTTCAGTTTACTGAAATTGTATCGAGATATAATGTTTAATTAATAATCTAACATCCAAATTATGCAGTCAAAAGCTACAACTCCAAAACAGTATTTAAAAGAACTTCCAAAAGATAGAAAAGAACCAATAAAGTTATTAAGACAACAAGTTCTTGATAATTTACCAAATGGTGTGGAAGAACGTATGAGTTATGGTATGTTAGGTTATATTATTCCACATTCAGTCTATCCAGATGGTTACCATTGTACACCAGAAAAACCATTACCTTTCATGAATATAGCATCTCAAAAAAACTTTATAGCGGTTTACAGTATGGTACTATATGCTAAAAAGGATTTATTAGACTGGTTTGTTGAAGAATACAAAATACGCTGTAAATACAAACTAGATATGGGAAAAAGCTGCATACGTTTTAAACGTATGAATGATATTCCTTACGATCTTATAGGAGAATTGACAGCTAAAGTTTCCGCAGAAGAATGGATAGCTTTATACGAGTCACTTTACAAGAAGTAAACAAAACTTTTGTAACAAAATAACAATATATTATACTTATTAATTGAAAGCTTATGAAAAAGCGTGTTACAGGTTTAGGAGGATTCTTCTTTAAAACTAAAAATCCAGATAAAATTAAAAAATGGTATGGAAAACATTTGGGTTTGCCTGTAGATGAATATGGATGCACATTTTGGTGGAAGGATAAACAAGGAAAAGATTGTTCTACACAATGGTCACCTTTTAATGAAGATACCAAATACTTTAAACCAAGTAAGAAACAATTCATGATGAATTTTCGAGTTGAAAATTTAGAAGAATTATTGGTGACTTTAAAAGAAGAAGGTGTCACAATAGTAGGAGACATAGAAGAATATGATTACGGAAAGTTTGGTTGGATTCTTGATAATGATGGCAACAAAATTGAACTTTGGGAACCTGTAGATCAAGCCTTTAAATAAAGGCGTAACTTTTCTGTCTATTGATATACTAATTAATTAAACAATACAATTATGAGCGAAGACAACAAAAAATTAGAAGACGAATTAAAAAACAAGGCAGAACAAGCAGAAGAAACCATAGATGAGACTGTAAAAGAGACTGTAGAAGAAGTTAACGATACAGCTACAGATTTAAAAGAAGAAGGGTCAGATGCTTTTAATACTGCTAAAGAAAAGGCAAGTGAAATAGCCAACGAAGCCAAAGAAGCTCTAGGTAGCGTTAAAGATAAAGCGACTGAATTTATAAATGAAGATGCCAAAGAAATGTTAAGCAGTGCTAAAGAAAAAGCATCAGAATTTGCGAGTGAAGCTGGTGATAAGTTAGAAGACTTCTCTGAAGCTGCTAAAGAGAAAGCATCAGAACTGGCAGAAGATGCTAAAGAGACTTACACAGAAGCCAAAGCTAAGGCCAAAGAATTTGCAGGTGAAGCCGGTGAAAAGTTAAGCGAATTTGCAGATGTTGCAGAAGATAAACTTGAAGATTTAGCAGAAGACGCTAAGGAAACCTATACGGAAGCCAAAGAGAAAACGAAAGGCTTCTTCAGTAAGCTATTTGGCAAAAAGTAAAAAATAACCTCATTTTTTAGTAACTTTAAGTTCTAACCAAAAATTTAAAAATATGTCAGACGAT
>JABDPN010000318.1 GCA_013042715.1 Flavobacteriaceae bacterium
GTTTAAGAGCTTTAACAGATTATCTTAACGGAAACATTTATTATAAAGTTAGCTATGAAAACCAAAACTTGGATAGATGTAAAAGTTTATTTGAGTTTTCTACATTAGCATTAGAAAATAAAAACATATTACCGAAATAATTAAAAAGTATTTTAATTAAAAAAAGTCTAGATCTACTAGACTTTATAACTTTTTATATGACTTTATTGTTACGGCTTCTTTAAATCAAATCCACTAAATTTCCATTGTGTAACTCCACCTTTAAGATCGTAGATTTTTACAAATCCTTTTTCAACTAGTTTTTCTGAACAATTTGCAGTACGTCTTCCTGTTCTACAGTATAATAATACAGGTTTTGTCTTGTCTAACTTCTCGATATCTTCATCAAATGTTTTGGACATAAAATCTATATTCTGAAATCCTTCAATATAACCTTCTTTGTATTCTTTTGGTGTTCTAATATCAATTAACTGAACATCTTCTAACAACATGAGTTCTTTCATTTCTTCTGGAGAAACTAATTGCACTTCATCGTAAGATTTTTGTTTACAAGAAATACTTATCAATACTAAAAAAACAAGAATTATATTTTTTTTCATAATTAAACTTAGTTTTCTGGATAAACAATATCACCTTTCCAATTAATAATTCCACCTACTAAATTATATGCATTTTCAAAGCCTAATTTATTCATGATCCTGCATGCTTGACCACTTCTAGCACCAGATCTGCAATAAACGTAATAATTTTTAGACTTATCTAACTCGTCTATTTTATAAATAAACCCTTGACCTTTATAGATATCTATTAAAATAGAATTTGGTATATGTCCTTGATAATATTCTCCTTCTGTTCTAACATCTAATAAAACCGCATTATCGTCTTCATTATATCTTTTCGTCCATTCTTCTTGACTTAAATCTGCCACAAAAATTAATTTTAAAATGAATAAACAAATAGACGAAAAAAAATCCGAAGTGTTACAACTTCGGATTCAATTTTAAACTTTAATCGAACATCCTATTGCTCTTGTTTTGGTCTCTTTTATCTCTTCACCTTTTAAGAGAGCATCAACAGCATCTTCTACGTATTTTTGATTTGTTTTATTGGCATCTTTATAATTATCGTCTATTGCACCAATATATCTTACAACATTTCCGTATTTAGATTTCTTTAATACATAAACATGAGGAGTTTTAGTAGCTCCATACTGAGGATAAATATCCTGATCTTTATCCATTAAATAAGGAAACGTAAACCCTTTTTCTTTTGCTCTTTTTTGCATTGCCTTCATACTATCGCCTGGTTTTACTTCAATATTATTTGGCATAATAGCAATTACAGGATAACCTTGAGATGCATATTTTTTATCTAATGCAACAATTCTATCTTCATAAGCAACAGAGTAAGGACACGTATTACAAGTAAAAATCACAATAAAACCTTTAGCATCGTTATAATCTGCTAAAGAAACCATTTTTCCATCAATATTTTCTAGAGAAAAGTCTGTCGCAACGTCTCCAATATCATATCCTTTTTTTTGTGCATTTAAAGCAGAAAAAGACAGAAAGGTCATTAATAAAAAACTAAAAGCTAATTTTGTTTTGTGTAGTGTTTTCATAGTTATTAGTTTAAAAAGTTTTTAAGTTCGTTTTCTAATTCTTCGTAGGTAAATGTTCTATAGAAGAATTCTCGTTTATTTTTATTATAAATTACTGTTGCTGGTAAACCACCATCCCAATCTTCATTAACCTTTGGAATCCAAACATTCATCGCTTCATCGTCAAGACATATTACTTTTCCTTTTAAATCTTTTTCAATGATAAAAGGTTTAAGTTTTGTTTCATATTTATCTGGAAAATCAAGACTTGCTAAAAGCAACTCTACATTTTTATCTTTATAGTTATGATATATCTCTTCAAAATGTGGTAATTCTTTTACACAAGGAGCACACCAAGTAGCCCAAAAGTTTACAATATAAGTTTTATCATCTTCAAGATAGAGATATTTTTCAAAACTATCAAAATCATGAACTTCTAGAACTATATCTTCAGGTTTAGTTTCTGTTTTACAAGAAACTAATACAATTAATAACAGTAAT
>JABDPN010000320.1 GCA_013042715.1 Flavobacteriaceae bacterium
GTTTAACTTCATTGAGTTTGTCTGCTGTTATTTTATCTAAAATGTTCATTTGCTTAATTCAATTAAAGTGTCTAGACTCTGTTTAGCTTTTCCACTTAACAATGATTCTTTGGCTAATTCAAAACCATCTTTATGGCTGATTTGTTTAGACGTAGCAATCGCTAATCCAGCATTAGCAAAAATTACATTATTCTGTGATTCGGTTCCTTTTCCGCTAATGACATTCACAAAAATTTTAGCTGCATCATCAACAGTACTTCCTCCAAAAATTGCTTCTTGTTTGATTTGCTCAACTCCTAAATCAGAAGGAGAAAACATGGTTTCCGATTGATTTGATATCACTTTAGTTTTTCCAGTCAGAGAGATTTCATCATAGCCATCCAAGGCATGAACAATGCTATAATTTTTATCTGTTTGTTGGTATAAATATCCATATAATCGTTGTAATTCCAGATTAAAAACACCTACCATTTGATTTTTTGGAAACGAAGGGTTTACCATTGGTCCAAGCATGTTAAAAAAGGTTTTTACTCCTAATTCTCTTCTAATTGGAGCCACATTTTTCATAGCTGGATGAAATAATGGTGCATGTAATACACAGATTCCAGCTTTATCTATAGAATGTTTCAAAAAATCTTCTTCATTAGAAAATTTAATACCTAAATGTTCCATTACATTAGAAGAACCACAAGCAGATGAGACACCATAATTACCATGTTTTGCTACTTTTACACCAGCTCCAGCAGTTACAAAAGATGATAGTGTTGATATGTTAAATGTGTCTTTCCCATCACCTCCTGTTCCACATAAATCAATAGCATTAAACTCTTTTAAATCAATAGCAATACATAACTCCAACAATGCATCTCTAAATCCTTGCAATTCTTCCAAAGTTATACTACGCATCATATAAACAGTTAAAAAAGATGCTATCTGACTTTGGTTGTATTCTCCTTTAGAGATATTGACCAATACTTTTTTAGCTTCTTCACTTGTTATGCTCTCTTGGTTTATTAATCTGTTTAATAATTGTTTCATTTTAACTACTCAACCAATTTTTTAATATTTCTTTCCCTTTTGGTGTTAAAACCGATTCTGGATGATATTGTACACCTTTCACATCATAAACTTTATGACGAAGGGACATAACTTGTCCGTTTTCATCAAAAGAAGTGGCTTCTAATTCTTCAGGTAAATTAGGATCAACAACCCAAGAATGATATCTGCCTACTTCAATACTTTTACCTAATCCATTAAATAAGGTTTCATCGTCTACAGTAACCGAGACATTGGTTGCAACACCATGATAAACTTCATCTAAATTAATTAATTTACCACCAAACACTTCACCAATGGCTTGTTGACCAAGACATACACCTAAAATACTTTTAGTTGAGGCATATGCCTTTATAATTGGCTTTAATAAGCCAGCTTCATCAGGAATTCCAGGACCTGGAGACAACACAATTTTATCAAATGGTTTGACATCTTCTAGATTCAATTTATCATTTCTTACTACAGTAACATCACAATCCAAATCCTCTAAATAATGAACTAAATTGTAAGTAAAACTGTCGTAGTTATCTATTACTAATACTTTCGTCATATCGATATTCTTTCTGCTATTTCTATGGCTTTTGTTAAAGCTCCTAATTTATTATATACTTCCTGTAATTCGTCTTTTGGATTTGATTTAGACACTAATCCAGCTCCAGCTTGCCAATGCAATTGATGATTTTTGCTTAAAAAAGTTCTAATCATAATCGCATGATTGTAATTACCTTCAAAGTCCATAAATCCTATGGCTCCACCATAATATCCTCGACTTGTTTTTTCATATTTATCTATAAGCTGCATCGCCATATGTTTTGGAGCACCACTTAGGGTACCAGCTGGAAATGTATCAGCAACCACTTGCATTGTGGGAGTGTTTTTATGTTTTTGACCTGTAACCTTACTTACTAAATGAATAACATGAGAGAAAAATTGCACTTCACGATATTTATCAACAGTTACTTGGCTCCCATGTCTGCTTAGATCATTTCTTGCCAAATCCACCAACATGACATGTTCTGCATTTTCTTTAGCATCTTTAACTAGTTTTTCAGCTAATTTGGCATCTTTTAAATCGTCTCCTGTTCTTTTAAAGGTTCCAGCAATTGGATGAATTTCTGCTTTTCCATCACTAACCACTAATTGCGCCTCAGGTGAACTACCAAATATTTTATAGTTTCCATAATCGAAATAGAATAGGTAAGGAGAAGGATTGATACTTCTTAATGCGCGATATACATTAAACTCATCACCTTTAAAATTTTGCTGAAATTTTCTTGATAAAACCAATTGAAACACATCACCTCTTGCACAATGTTTTTTTGCTAGTTCAACGTGTTCTTTATAATCATCATCAGTTAGATTCGATGAAATATCACCTTCAGCATTAAATTGATAAGAAGCAAAGTTCTTTGCCTTGATTAAATGGTGGATGTCATCCACATTGCTCTCTTTATCAAAGCAATGTGCAAAAATATAAGCTTCATTTTTAAAATGATTAATCGCTATTATATTTTGATACACAGCGTAATAAATATCTGGAATTTCTACTGAACCTTCTTTTTTAGAAATATCAATATCTTCAAAATACTTAACAGCATCGTAAGCAGTATAACCAAAAACACCATTGTTTATGAATTTAAAAGTTTCATTAGTATCTGCGTTAAATTTTTTTGAAAAGTTGTGTAAAGAAGCAGGAAGATTGATATCATCAGTAATATCTTGTTTTATTTCTTCTCCATCAGGATATTTTTCATAGATAATATTGTTTTCTACTTTAAAAGATGCAATGGGATTGCAGCAGATGTAAGAGAAACTATTGTCATTAGTATGATAGTCACTACTCTCTAACAAAATACTGTTAGGATATTTATCCCTAATTTTAAGATAGATACTCACAGGAGTAATGGTATCTGCTAAGATTTTTTTGTGGTATGTATGAAGATTATATTTTTTCATTTTATAAAAAAAGGCTTGTCGTGAATGACAAGCCTAAATATTTTAATTTTAAATATACAATAGCGTTAATTCACGAGTTTTAGTTTCGAGAATACCACCACCAAGTATTATTTAAAAAAGTTTTCATTTTTTTTGTTTGGTCAAATATAGAAATCAATTTTAATTAATCAAACAAAAAATATTGTTAAAAATTTATGTTACTAAAATTGTATGATTAAATTTAGCTCATGAAGAGAATATTACTAGTATTATTAATTATATTGGTTTCTTGTAAGACTGAAACTAAACCAGAAGATATTGTTTTAGAAGTTCATGATTTTGATAGTTTTGAAAAGTATCTCTATCTAGAGGATGATAAAACTTACATTGTTAATTTTTGGGCAACTTGGTGTGCACCTTGTGTAAAAGAGCTACCACACTTTGAAGAGATTTATCACAATTATAAAGATGAAAACGTAGAATTATTATTAGTAAGTCTTGATTTTCCAAATCAATATGAATCTAAGCTCAAACCTTTTATGATTAAAAATGATATAAAAGGTAAAGTAATTTGTTTAGATGATGAGGCTATGAATGTTTGGATTCCTAAAGTGAATCAGGATTGGGATGGTGGATTGCCGGCAACAGTTATTTACAATAAAAATAAAAGAGAGTTCTTTTACAGAACTTTTACACACGAAGAATTAGAAAACGAACTTAAAAACTTTTTAAATTAAAAATCATGAAAACACTACACAACATTAAGCGTGCATTAGTATTTAGTATATTAACTCTATTTACTGTTTCATTAGTTATTGCACAATCAGGTAAAGGTTACGATATTGGCGATATTGCTACAGATTTCTCATTAGAAAACATAGATGGAAAAATGGTTTCTTTAGCTGATTATGAAGATGCAAAAGGATTTATTGTAATTTTTACTTGCAATACATGTCCTTATTCTGTTGCATATGAGGATAGAATAGTTGCTTTAGATAAAAAATATGCTTCTCAAGGTTATCCTGTTATTGCTATTATGCCTAATAATATAGAAGTAAAACCCGGAGATAGTATGGAAGCAATGCAAAAAAGAGCTAAAGAAAAAGGTTTTACTTTTCCTTATTTAATGGATAAAAGTCAAGAAATCTATCCACAATATGGCGCAACTAAAACACCACATGTTTACGTTTTAAAGAAAGGTAAATATGGAAATGTAGTAAGATATATTGGAGCAATAGACGACAATTACAAAGATGCAAATAAATCCAATCGAAAATATGTAGAAGAAGCTGTAGACGCTCTGTTAAATGGTGAAGAAATAAAAGAAACCAAGACCAGAGCAATTGGATGTACTATTAAGGTTTAAAATTAAATCCGAAGTTTGTAACACTTCGGATTTTTTTTCGACTATTATGACATTCTAAAAACAATTTTACATGTCAGATTTGAGTCAAGACCAGTGGGCAAAACAATACTATGATGATGAAGATGCTGTGTTAATAGATGTTAGAACAGAAGTTGAATATAATCAAGGACATATACCTAATTCAATTTTAATTGATATATTTAAAGGTCAAGGTTTTGTTTATAGAATAGACGAATTAGACAAGTCTAAGAAATATTTTGTGTATTGTAGGTCTGGCGCTAGAAGTGGGCAAGCATGTAATATTATGAATAGGTTAGGATTCGAAAACGCCTTCAATTTAGTTGGTGGTATCCAACAATGGAAAGGCGAAATTATATATCCTGAAAATTAATTTAAAATGAAAAAACTCTTAATAATATCCTTCCTAATGGTATTTGTTAGTTCTTGTGAGCAAAAAGTTTACAAAGAAATTCAACTTGTTACTCCAGAAGAAATGAAAGAATTAATGCTACTTGAAGACGTTCAGTTAATAGATGTTAGGTCACCAAGAGAGTATGAAAAAGGTTTTATAGAAGGATTTCAAAATATAGATTATATGTCTGACACCTTTAGCGAAGACATAGAAAAACTAGACAAAACAAGACCAGTTTTATTATACTGCAAAACCGGAAGACGTACTGCTAAATGTGCAAAAAAACTGGTTGAAAATGGATTTGTAAAAATATACGATCTTAAAGGCGGAATAACCCAATGGAAGTTCAAAGGGTTTGAGATTAAAACACAATAGTTTTACATCCTAGTTCCAAAGCGGACTAGGATATTTTTTATCTTCAGTTAATCGTGCAAGTGTTTTAACAGCAGCCTCTTTATCTGCATAATAGGTCACTCCAAACCACAAACTTTTAGAATCAATAACATTAATATCAATTAAACCATTAGACATCATTTCTTGAGCAACAAAAGGTAAATAGATTTCGTTTTTCTCTAAGTTATCTGGATTTTGTAAAAAGTTTTTGAAATAGGTTTCAATATAATTGAAAATTGAAGGATTGCAAATCCAGAAATTCATAGAAACTGTTGCATTTGCATTAAGTTCTACTCCAGAATCTTCATCAATAATTTTCCCGTTTCGTGCAGCTATTTTAGTTCGCTCAATTATAGAAACAAGTTTTTCGTTTTCAGCTTCACAAACACCTCTGGATACTGTTCCATGTTCTGAAAGTGTTTCCTTTAAATTATAACCAACAATAGCATATGTTTTTTCTGAAGCATTGGTTTGCATAAAATTTGCAGCACCTTTAAAAGCATTCTGTCCATAATAGTCGTCTGCATTGATAATCACAAAATCAGATTTTATAACATCTCTAGCAGTCCATACAGCATGTGCAGTTCCCCAAGGTTTTTCTCTTTCAGTTTCAATGAATACATCTTTAGGAATATCGTTTATATCCTGAACCAAAACATCAAGTTTTATATTAGCAGGTAAACGTTTAGATAAATGTTCTTTTAAAAATTCTTGATTAGCTGCTTTTGTGATTACAACAATATGATCAAAACCATTTTTTAAAGCATCAAAAATGCTAAACTCCATTAAGAATTCTTCAGCAGGTCCTAAATCATCAAATTGTTTTAATTTTCCATAGCGACTGCCGCTTCCTGCAGCCATAAGTAATAAAGTCATGTTAAAATTTTTTTTGTAAAAATAGAATTTTGATACTAGACAGCCAATAAAATTTAAGCTATTCCAAATACATTAATTTTTATCAGTTTAACGTGAAAATATGTCAAAACATAGGTGATGTTAGTTTAATTAAAAAATATTTTGTAATTTTTTGGTAATTAATTCTTTTGTTGAACTAGGTAATTTTATAATTCAGTTATTTAATTACCACTATAATTTTTAAATTATGAGTACAGGTGTAGTAGTATTATTAATTATTGCATTACTTTTTTTAGGCATGTATCTTTATGCTTACGGAACTTCAAGACAGGAAATAATTAGAGAAGAAAAGGAGGCAAAGATAAAATCTGAACAAATGATGCAAAAGACTCATCAAATTGAAGTTGAAAAGAAAGAAATACATGAGATTCGTAACGAAAATTCAGGGTTAGCAGAAACTCGAAGTAATATTATTAAAAAAGAAATTGCACGTTTAAAAGCGAACAAAAGTAAACAGAAGATTTAGATATTGCTCATTTTTCTTAAATTTTATTATAGACGTCTTTAAATGGCACTCTAAATCGTGGTCCATAAACACCATTTTTCTCACGTATTCCACAGGCTATAATCATGTTTATTTCAGAACCTCTTGGAAGTTTTAATATACGTTTAACTCTAAGTGTATCACTACCTTCCATTGGACACGTATCATAACCAATTGCTGCCATACTAATCATAAAATTTTGTGCTGCTAAACCAGCACTTTTATGCGCAACAATGCGCATATCACTTAATCGTGTTTGTCTGTATACTGGTTTAAATAAACCTATAACTTGAAACGCTATATATTTTATGCAACCTAGAATTCCTAAGAAGTCAAAATAAATGGTTGGTATGAGTTTTTTATAGTAATCTATTGCCATTTTTTTACGTTCAACAAGATGATCTTCAAGATTAGGTTTATTAAAACTTTCGTTTAAAAAATTAATATTAGCCTTAGCACGTTTTTTCCAAAGATCTTTTCTTGCAACAACTACAACTAGTTCTTGAGCAGTTTTTGCAGCTGGCTGATTAAAACATGCGGCAGCAATGTCTTTAAGTATAGATTTATCGGTTAAATGATAAAATTCCCAAAGCTGAAGGTTTGAACTTGTAGGAGCAAGCGCAGCATTTTCAAGGCACTGTTTTACTTTTTCAGAATCTATAGCTTCATCTTTATAAACTCTTACAGATCGTCTGTAGTTTATAGCTTCGGTTACTGTTTTTTCCATAGATATTATAATTTTTAATAAGTGGTTTTGCTACTAAATATTAAAGTTAAACTGCCACAAATACATGATTTTTGTTGTGGGAACATTACTTATAATAGTTATTTAGTTTTATGAATTATAAAAGTAATACATTAATGATTTTTTTTGTTAAAAATATGTTTATTCATTGAATATTGCATACTAATACAAAAGATTTAATGATATAGGAAACTATGATTAGCCATATTAAATAACTAATTTCACCTACTACTTACTTCGAGATTTTTATTGCTACTTTCCTACTGTGGTCAATCGTTGATAATAATTGTATTTAATTAATTATAAATGAAAAGGATAATTTACATTTTAATTTTGTTTCTATTTTTTTCAAATTGTAGTGATTCCTGTGACATCAATACCGATATTCCATTTTTGGAAAAATATGAAGGCACAGTATGGTTAAAAAGCAATCCAGAACAAGTACTTTATATTAGATTTATTAATAGTTCAGATACACCTTTAGAATATTGGATTAGGAATTTGGATTGTTTTAATTATAGGTTAGAAAAACTTTATGGAGATAATTGTTTAACTATTAATTTAGAAGATACTTTAGAGTTTAGGTATTGTCGAAATATTGATGCTACAGATTATATTAATATCATAAAAATAGAAATTTCTGATATTGTTTTATCATTGAAGAATGAACACTATGAAGATGAATTATTAGTTTCAACTGAGTATCTTAATTATGATAAATCAAAAGAAGATGTAGATAAATTACCTCTGTGTGATTAGATAAAAGACTTACATTTCTTCATATCTCTAAATACAATTAGATAATCATTAATGATTTTATTTGATTAATCAACTTTTTTCAAATCAATTAATTAATCTTTTTTAATTCTGTTTATACTGATATTTAACTGATTACACTTTTTTAAGATTTGATTTTTCATTATATTTAATGTTCTACTTACTACAAGATATTTATACTGCTACTTTCTTTTGTAGCCAGTTGTTGAGACATATAATTTTTAAAATAATTAATTATGAAAAAAATACTTTTGATTTTAGTATTATCACTTTTTATTGTTAGTTGTAGTGATTCAGATGACGAACAAACATTTTTAGAAAAGCATGAAGGAACAGTATGGGAATTAGTCAATCCTGAAATTGTAGAATATTTAAGAATCAACAACAATGAATCCACTCCTTTCGGATTTTGGGTTAGGAATTTGGATGAAGAAGATTGTTATTATTACGACAACGATGTACTTAATGATGCAATTATAAAAGAAAATTCTAATAATACATTTGAATTTGAATTATCTGAAATTTATGAAGAAATTCAATATTTAAGTAGAATTAAGATTACAATAAATGGAGATATTATGATTGTTATTATTGAAGAATATTCGAATGGAGAATTATATGAAACAGATACTGAAAATTTTGAAAGGTCTTCTGCAGATGTAGATAGCTTTATTTTATGTGCTGATTAGATAAAAGCCTCACATTTCTACAATGCCATTAATTAATATGATTATTAATTAAAAATAAGGGTATTGCAATTTACAAAATTAGATTTTTCATTATTTATAATGTTCTACTTACTATAAGATATTTATACTGCTACTTTCCTTTGTAGCACGTAATGTGAATAGTAATTTATTATTATCTATCTAATTAAAATAATAATCATGAAAAACTTATTTATTTTATTTCTGGTATTCACAGTTGGATGTGGAAATATAAACCAAAAGTATGACAAAATAGAACCAGAACAAGTCAAACAGTTAATAGTCGAATTTTTATACGCCGGTAACCAAAGTGACTTTGCTGAATTAAAAAGGCTAACTACTTCAGATTTTCTCATATACTCAAATGATGGAGAAATGAATTTTAATGAATTGGTTGAATTTATTCAAGACTGGCCTGAGCCAGATAAATTCAATTTTAATGAATTTGATTTTGAAATTGAAACCGATTGTAACAGTGCATTTGTGAATTATCATTATGGCCCTACAGATATTAATTCTGAAAATACCCAGATTGACTTACATAGCGCCTATATTAAACGAGTTGGAAATGAACTTAAAATAAATTTTCTACATTCAAATACAATGGAAAAATAAATAGTGAGAAAACACAAAGTAGGTTTAGATGACTTTTAAAAAAAAGACTCACATTTATACAAGGCCATTAATTGATTTGATCACTAATTAAATATAAGGCTATTACACTTTTTTAAGATTTGTATTTTCATTATATTTAATGTTCTGCTTACTAAAAGATATTTATACTGCTGCGTTCTTTTGTAGCTATGTATTGTGAATAGTAATTTTCAATATCACTAATCATGAAAATACCCGCAATAAAAGCCCCTCGTTTAGTTAATATTCTAATTGTAATTATTTCAGCCATTATAGGTGGTTTTTCTTTATTATTTGGTTTAGCTCACTTAATCGAAGGTCGAAATCATAGCATCCCTTATTCAGAACATATTAAGGGAGTTATTATTTGTTTAGGTCTTTGCTTATTAGGTTTAATTTGTGCATTTATATTCTATGCAGCAGTAAAAGGACTTGGGAACAAATAGATTTATGTATTAGATACTTTACAATTGTAAAATTCACAAATAAAAGTATTAAGTATAGCACTTTTTTAAATGCTTACATTATGGATTAGAGTTAAATTTAATAGAATTTAAAATCAATATATTATGAAAAGGATTAAGCTAAATTTAAAAGTAGTAGCCCTATTTTTAGCTACATTAATATTATTTCAAGGCTGCACAGTTTATAAATCAGCAAATGTTAGTCTTAATGAAGCAGCTCAATCGAATTTAAAAATTAAGATAATTAAAAACAATGGAGATAAAGAGAAATTCTCAAAAGTTGAACTATGGGATGATGGGCAGTTTTACGGAAGGAAAAAGA
>JABDPN010000321.1 GCA_013042715.1 Flavobacteriaceae bacterium
GGCATATAGTTTTAATTGCCGCTAAACATCCTATTGCGCAAAGCTTAGTCGCATATTTGCTTTCTTCTAAACTTAAATCTTTTCCAAGTTTTCCTTTTTTTATGATTCCATTCTCCACGGGAATTTGTCCGGCTACATAAATCAGATTTCCTGTTCGTTTCGCTGGGATATAATTTGCAACAGGTTCAGGAACTTCTGGCAATTGAATTCCTAATTTGGTTAATCTAGTTTCAATTTTACTCATCTGTTTTTAAATTATACACGTTGTTGGCTTTAGTGCTTTTATGGCTTTGTTTTCTCTTATCTCTTAAAAACAACCAAACACATAAAATTACAATTGTTGCTAAAATATAATAACCACCAGTTCTGTTAGGTATTGTAAATCCACCAATAAGAAAGTTACCTACGACATGAGTTGTAATTGAAGCAATAAGTCCAAAATTTAAATAAATTAAACCAAATAAGAAGCCATAAATGATAATGTAAATAACGTAAATAAAAGTTACTTCCGTTCCTACGAATGCATTTGAAATATGGATTAAGCCAAAAATCAGAGAAGAAATAATTAAGCCTAAATATTTCTTATTCTTTTGGTTAAAGAAATTTAATAATGTACCTCTAAATGTTATTTCCTCAAAGATTCCAGCACCTAGAGCCTGTATTAAATTCTCTATTTTAAAAGCCAAAAAAAGGTATACGAAATCCCCAGTTTTGATTGTGGCGTAAATGCGATATGGAAATTCTATTATCAAAGCAAATAAAATCCCAATTAGTATAGCTATGATTAAAGAAAAGTTTATTCCAATTAACTTCGGTGGATTTAAATTGATTTTATTAAAATAAAATTTACTGATATAATAAGTTATAGCAACGTATACAACGAGAGAAATTATTTGGATACTATGTTTTATAGTATTTTCTTCTAAATCATATGTAATGAACATGAGTATACCAGATAGGAATAGAAATAATAGTGTTATTCCAAATATGCTTAAATAAGGTGAGATTTTCACGTTTCTTATAGACATCGTAATTATTTTTTTAGCATTAAAGCCAACGAACTTATATTATTCGTTTTAATGATTTATATATTGTGTTAAACGAAGTTACTGGTTTTTTTGTTAAGAATCAATACGTATAAGTACCTGTTTTTTGGTATACGTATAAAACTTGTGGATTTTAAAGTAAGTGTTAATAAGCAATTCCCTTAAGCTAATCTTTAACGCTTATATATTTCCTTAAATTGGAATTGAGAATGTTGTATAACTCTACTTTGTTATGAGAATGGGTTTCTGCAAAAACAAAACCAAAAAGTGGATATGTATTTATATCTAATGCTCTTATTAAAATTGGATTTTCAAAATCCTTAGCAAGTGCGTTGTAATCAAATTTAGCAATATCAATTGGTTTTATTCCTGAGTTATTATCTAAAACAATAACACTATATATTTTGTCTTCTTTGCCTTGATATATAGTATCCCAATTTGGTTTAGCGTTTTCAAAAAAATACTTGTAAGAATTAAGTCCAACTGAAATACCAGACAAATCTGCTGTTGTACACCAACCACCAAAACGAAGTGGATTGATTTCAATAGGTACTATTTTTCCGTTTGTATCTATTCTTACTTCGGCATGAGCAGGGAAATTCTTTAGATGAAGCTTTTCACCTATTTTGTTTAAAAACTGTTCCAACTCAGTTTTATGTTGATTGATAATGGTTTTAGAGGTCGAATAAACTCTGTCGCTTGTATCAGTTTCAGAAGAAAAAACATGATGCAAAACATTTAAGATAACCACTTCTCCTTTATCATTATGATAATAATCGACTGCGTATTCTTCACCACTAATAAAATCTTCAATAATAAAATGGGATGTATCAATGACATTTTTAGGGAAAATATGTTTAAGATTCTGAGGCGTAATTTCCTTTTTTACCTTAATCCAGTCGTTTTCATTTTTTACGATATAAACACCAAGACTTAAAAAACCTACTGATGGTTTTATAACAAATGGAAATGATAAGTCTTCTATAGAAATATCTTGAATGCTCTTTAGTTTGACTTTTTGAAACTTAAAATCTAAAAATTCTGATTTTAGTAGTTTTCTAAACTTTGCCTTGTCTTTAAAGGCGTTGATTTGTTTTGATAATTTACTTTCTCCAAAGTGATTATGTATCCAGCTAAGCGCATTTTCTGAATTGGAATAAATTGGTAGAGAATGGTTTTGTTTTAGTTTAGTAATTGCATCTTCCTCACTTATCCAATTTAAGGATTTGTCTGCTACCAAATCGTAAGCTTCTTTTGTAGCAACTACCTGATAGTTATTGTCTTTAATAGTGTTTATAAGAAAATCTGAGGCAAAAGGTTTATCTAATAAGTACATTAATTTTCTTTATTTTTAAAGTGTTTAGATAACGTCCAACTATTAAACGAATAAACAAGTATCAATCTAGTTCCTCAATGCTAAAATCTGCAAATAATACTGCTTCGTCTCTAAGGTCTTGGTCATTAATTAAACTTCTGTAAA
>JABDPN010000322.1 GCA_013042715.1 Flavobacteriaceae bacterium
GCGATATTGCATTAGTAGGAGGTGGAACATTTCCCCAACCTGGAGAAATATCTTTGGCTCATAATGGTATCCTTTTCCTGGATGAGTTACCAGAATTTAAACGAACAGTTTTGGAAGTAATGCGACAGCCATTGGAAGATCGAGAAGTCACCATATCTAGAGCTAAATTTACTGTAACTTATCCATCTTCGTTTATGTTAGTTGCTAGTATGAATCCAAGTCCTGGAGGATATTTTAATGATCCCGATGCTCCTGTAACAAGTTCGCCTGCAGAAATGCAACGCTATTTAAGTAAGATTTCTGGGCCTTTATTAGATAGAATAGATATTCATATTGAAGTCACTCCAGTTCCTTTTGAAAAATTATCTGAAGAGCATAAAGCTGAAACTTCTGTTGATATCAGAAAACGCGTTACTAAAGCGAGAGAAACACAAACAAAAAGATTTAAAGACTTAGAAAAAGTGCATTACAATGCGCAGATGAATACAAAGCAAATTCGTGAGTATTGTAAATTGGATGAGGCTTCAAAGCAGTTATTAAAAACAGCAATGGAACGCTTAAATCTTTCTGCACGTGCTTACGATAGAATTTTAAAAGTAGCTAGAACTATTGCAGATTTAGAGAATTTAGACAATATTAATGGTTCGCATATTAGTGAAGCTATTCAATACAGAAGTTTGGATAGAGAGGGTTGGTTAGGATAAATAATTATTATATGAAAAAACTAATACTAGTAATTACAGTTCTGTTTCTTGCTGCATGTGGCAATTCAGATAAAAACAAAGATAATATGAACACTATTGTTGAGATAGAAGAAATACCTAAGCTAGATTTAGTTGAAGCCAATCGTTTAGCGCAATTGCCTTTGCATTGCTTAGATGTTGAATATCCTAATAAATTGAATCAAGTGTTAGGAGAAGAAAACGATTTACAATCTCCAATAGAATTACATCCAGCGTTTTATGGTTGTTTCGATTGGCATTCTGCAGTTCATGGACACTGGAGTTTGTTATCACTTTTAAAACAGTTTCCAAACCTTGATAATCGTGAAATAATCATTGAAATGCTAAAAACAAATATTACCAAAGAAAAAATTAAAGCTGAAGTAGAATATTTCTATGGTAAACATAACACATCTTACGAGAGAACTTATGGTTGGGCTTGGTTACTAAAGTTTGCTGAAGAATTGTATACTTGGGATAATCCTCTAGCTAGAGAATTAGAAGTAAATCTACAACCTTTAACAGATTTGTTAGTTGATAAATATATTGAATTCTTACCAAAGCTCAACTATCCAATTAGAGTAGGGGAGCACACTAATACTGCTTTCGGATTAACTTTCGCTTACGATTATGCAAATACAGTTGGTCATGTGGAGTTAAAACATATGATAGAACAACGCGCTAGAGATTTTTATTTTAACGATACTAATTGCCCAATATCATGGGAACCAAGTGGTTTTGATTTTCTTTCACCTTGTTTGGAAGAAGCAGCTATAATGAAGCGAATACTTACAAAAGAAGAATTCAAAGTTTGGGTTAAACAATTTTTACCACAATTATTAGATAAAAATTTCAATGTAGAAACAGGAAAAGTATCAGATAGAACTGATGGAAAATTAGTGCATCTAGATGGTGTTAATTTTTCAAGAGCTTGGAGTTTAAATGTTATTGCTCAAGATATTTCAGAATTAGATCATTTAAAAAATGTTGCCAATAAGCACATAAATTATTCATTGCCAAGTATAGTTGATGATAATTACGAAGGTGGTCATTGGTTAGGTAGTTTTGCAATTTTCGCGCTAAATTCTATTCAATTAAATGAGTAACTGGTTTAAAAATATTGGTCCAGGTCCTTTAGTTGCAGCTGCTTTTATTGGTCCTGGGACTGTAACACTGTGCACTATAGCAGGAGTAAACTTTGGATTTACATTACTTTGGGCTATGATGTTATCTGTTGTGGCAACAGTTGTTTTGCAGGAAATGTCTGCACGTTTAGGAATTATTTCTCAAAAAGGATTAGCGCAAATAATAAGAGCAGAAATTAAAAACCCATTATTAAGAATATTAGCAATATTACTTATTCTTTCAGCAATTGTAATCGGAAATGCCGCATACGAAGCAGGAAATATTAGTGGAGGAGTTTTAGGTTTAGAAGCAATTTTTGGTGTAAAGAGACTAGAATTAGGTATAATTTCATTAAACTATTTTAGTTTAACAATTGGATTAGTAGCTTTTGTGTTATTGTATATTGGAAACTATAAAATACTGGAAAGAGCTTTAGTGTCATTAGTAATTTTAATGAGCTTTGCATTTTTAATAACAGCAGTTATTACTAAACCAGATTTAGGAGCTGTTTTTAAAGGTTTTATACCTCGTATTCCTAAAAATAGTATTTTTATTATAGTGGGTTTAATAGGTACAACTGTAGTGCCATACAACTTGTTTCTGCATGCATCTTTGGTAAAAGAAAAATGGAAAAAGCAGTCCGATCTACAATATGCAAGAAAAGATACTATAATAGCAGTTGTTTTAGGAGGTTTGGTATCTATGTGTATTATTATTGCTGCTGCAGCAATTAAAACTAGCGAAGTGAATAATGCTGCTGATTTATCAAAAGGGTTAGAGCCATTATTTGGTAGTTTTTCTAAATATTTTTTAGCGATAGGATTGTTTGCAGCTGGAATTACTAGTGCTATTACAGCTCCTTTAGCTGCTGCATTTGTAGCTAGTGGATGTTTAGGTTGGTCTTCAAGCATGAAAACCAAAAAGTTTAGAGCAGTTTGGATTGCCATTTTATGTTTAGGTGTATTGTCATCATCTTCCGGAATTAGATCTATTGAGATTATTAAGTTTGCTCAGGTAGCGAATGGTATATTGTTACCTGTGGTTGCAGGGTTTTTACTTTGGATTGTTAATAAACGAATTGTTTTAGGTAAATTTAAAAACAGTCTTTTACAAAATATATTTGGGCTAATTATTTTGGCAATCACAATATTCTTAGGTTTAAAGAGTATATTAAAGGTATTTGAATTAATATAATGGTAAGACTAAAAATTGATATTAATGCAGATGTGGGAGAAGGAATAGGAAATGAAGCAGACTTATTCCCTTTATTATCTTCTTGTAATATAGCTTGTGGTGGACATGCAGGTGATTTAAAACTTATGAATCATTTGGTTAAACTTGCTTTAGCAAATACTGTAAAGATTGGTGCACATCCATCTTTTCCAGATAAAAAGAATTTTGGGAGATCTGTTTTAAAAATGACAGATAGTGAGTTATTTAAAAGCTTGAGACACCAAATACTTCTACTAAAAAAAGTAGCAAATCAAAATCGAGCAATCCTTAATCATATAAAGCCACATGGAGCACTTTATAACTTAGCCTTAGTAGATACGCAAACAGCTAAAATTATTGTAGAAGTTGTTAATAGTATTGATAATTCATTAAAACTGTATGCGCCTTTTAAGTCAATGTTATCACAAGTTGCTAATGAAAATGGAGTAAAAGTTATTTTTGAAGCTTTCGCTGATAGAAATTATAATGACGATTTAACTTTGGTCTCAAGACAAAATCAAGATGCATTAATTATAAATAAAGAAGCTGTTTTAGAACAGGTAAAAAACATGATTTTAAACCAAAAAGTTATGACAATTAATGGAAATGAAATTGATATAATTACAGATACAATTTGTGTGCATAGCGATACACATAATGCATTACAAATTGTAAAGTATTTACATGAAAATTTGAGTAGAATTGGTATCCAAATAGACTAGTGGTTTTTGAAAAGATTTAATCTTACATATAAACCTTTTGGAGATCATTCAATTTTAATAGAATGGCCATCAAATATTGATGAAAATATACTTTATGATATACTTAGTTTTAAGAAAATTCTTAAAAACCATACATTTAAACAAAAAGTTTATGTAAAACATGCATATAACTCGATATTAATTAGTTATTCTTTAACTATAGATAATATTTATAATGAAATTTTATTGCTAAAACAACTTTATTTGTCTCACAAAGAGGATTCTAAAAGAGAAGTTATACTTTGGAAAATCCCTGTCTGTTATGATGAAAAGTATGGTATAGATTTAGATGAAATTACAAAGCATAAAAGCCTTTCAAAATCAAGAATTATAGCATTACATTCTAAAAACATTTATACAGTTTATTTTATTGGTTTTTTACCTGGCTTTTTATACTTAGGAGGATTAAATAAAAAACTTAAAGCACCTCGAAAATCTATTCCTAGATTACATATTAAAAAAGGTGCAGTTGCAATTGGAGGAAATCAAACTGGAGTGTATCCTAGCAATAGCCCTGGAGGTTGGAATATAATAGGGAATACACCAATTAATTTTTTTAATTCAAATTCCAATATTCCATGTTTTGCAAAAGCAGGAGATAAAATTCAGTTTATTCCAATTTCTGTTGAAGTGTATGAAGATATTTTAATCCAAGTTAAACAAGGGACTTATCAAATAGAAAGTGAGGTTATTCATGCTTAAAGTACTTCAGGCAGGGTTTTATTCATCTATACAAGATATGGGACGCTTTGATTTTCAAGAGTTTGGAGTCCCAATATCTGGAGTTATGGATAGTTACGCTGCTAAATTGGCTAACACCATACTAGGTAACCAACCTAATCATGCAGTATTGGAGATTACATTGTCAGGTCCAAAATTAGAATTTCTTAATGACACCTTAATTTGCATTACTGGAGCAGATCTTTCTCCTCAAATAAATAATAGAGATATTCCGCATAATATAGCTTTAGGATTGCAAGAAGGAGATATTTTAAATTTCAATAGTCTTGAATATGGTTGCAGATGTTATTTAGCTGTTTTAGGAGGATTTCAGACTGAGATGGTCATGAATAGTAGAAGCATGTATAAAAACATAACAAACAGTTTTAAAATTCAAAAAGAAGCTATATTGCCATTTAAATTAATTACTGATTTTTCTAAGAAATCTACTCATGCTAGTATAAAGGTGAAAGCTTCACACTTTCAAAATAATGAGATTGAAGTATATACAGGTCCAGAGTTTGATTTACTTACTCATGATGAGCAGCAATTACTATTAAATTCAGAATTTACAGTTGCGCCTGAAAATTCCAGAATGGCTTATCAGTTAAAAGAGACTATAAGTAATAATTTAAGTCCAATTATAACATCCTTAGTACTACCAGGAACAGTACAGTTAACACCTTCAGGAAAACTTATTTTATTAATGAGAGATTGTCAAACAACTGGAGGTTATCCAAGAGTTTTTCAACTTTCAGAAGAGGGAATCAATACTTTAGCTCAAAAATTTACTAATGATAAAATACAGTTTAAACTCCTTAGCTAAGCCATTTAAACATACTTTTTAACTGTGTAATTTTGTTTTTATAAGGAGCGTATCGCATTGGAATATCTAACCAATTTCCTTTTATAATTACTGCCTTTTGATGTGTAAAAGTATCAAAACCTAATCGTCCATGATACGCACCAATGCCACTTTCTCCAACACCACCAAAAGGTAACCTATGGTTCCCAAAATGAATCATTGTATCATTTATTGTTCCTCCTCCAAAACAATATTGTGACATTAGTTTTTTTGCAAACCTTTTGTTTTTTGAAAACACATAAAAGGCTAATGGCTTTTCATAGCAGGAAATAATGGTTTTTAAATCTGCTTCATTTGAATATGTTAATATAGGAAGGATTGGTCCAAAGATTTCATCTTTCATAACGTCACTATCTAAACTAGGTTCATCAATAAGCGTTGGTGATAAGTAATTATCAGCTTTATTGATATTACCACCATAAGCAATTTTAGAATCTGATAGCATTCTAGTTAATCGTTCTAAATTTTTGGAATTTATTATTCTTGGATAATCTGAGGAATCTTCTGGATTTTCAGTATATGCATTTTCAATTTCTTTAATAAGATGATTGATTAAAGATGTTTTAATTTCAGTTTTAACTAGTAAATAGTCTGGAGCAATACAGGTTTGTCCAGCATTCACAAATTTTCCCCAAACCAAGCGTCTTGCTACTAGTTTTAAATTAACTGTTTCATCAATTATACAAGGGTTTTTTCCACCAAGTTCTAAAGTTACAGGGGTCATATGTTGTGCAGCAGCTTTAGCTACAATTTTACCTACAGGAACACTTCCTGTAAAAAAGATATAATCCCATTTTTGAGCAAGTAATTCGGTAGTTTCTTGAACACCTCCTTGGACAACTGTTATATGTTCTTTTTGAAATACTTTAATTAAAATTTCTTCTACTAGTTTAGATGTGTTAGGAGTTAATTCACTTGGTTTAATAACTACAGTGTTTCCTGCTGTAATGGCAGCAATAGCAGGAGCTAATGCTAATTGAAATGGATAATTCCAAGGTCCAATAATTAAAACGGTTCCATAAGGTTCAGAATAGATATAATCTGTACTAGGAAAATTTAGCATTGAAGGTTTTACTCGTTTTGGTTTTGACCACTTATGTATATGTTTAATAGCTAAATCTAACTCTGAAAGAACAATACCAATTTCACTTAAAAAAGTTTCAAATTTAGATTTTTTAAAATCTTTATAAAGTGCATTATATATATCTTCCTCGCGATTAACAATTTCGTCTCTTAAAGCTTTGAGTAGTGCTTTTAAGTAAGAAGAATTTCTAGTTTTTTCGGAATCGAAGAACTGACTTTGTTTATTTAGTATTTCAGAAATATTCATAAGTCAAATATACCAAAATTAGCTACACGCTTTCCAAATTGTATCATCAGGAGTAGGAGCAGTAATATTAATGTTTTCTTGACTTACAGGATGTGTGAATTGTATTTGTCTAGCATGTAGGTGGATACTAGCATCTTTATTGCTTCTTTTGGCTCCATATTTTAGATCTCCTTTAATTACACATCCTATGTTTGCTAACTGACAGCGAATTTGATGATGACGTCCAGTTTCTAAGTTTACTTCTAATAAATGGTAATTATCCAACGATTGTTTTAGTGTATAATGAAGAATAGCTTTTTTACTATTTGTAGTTTCTTTAATAAATGCAGTTGATTTATTGTTTTTTGGGTTTTTTCTCAACCAATGCGTCAGGGTGTCTTTAGATTTTTCAGGATTAGTTTGAACTACAGCCCAATAAGTCTTTGTAACTTCTTTGTTAGCAAACATCTTGTTTAGTCTTGTTAATGCCTTAGATGTTCTGGCAAATACAACAATTCCTGTTGTTGGTCTGTCTAATCTATGGACAACACCCAGAAAAACATTACCTGATTTATTGTACTTGTCTTTTATATACAATTTAACAACATCACTTAATGGTTCGTCTCCAGTTTTATCACCTTGAACAATATCTCCTGCTCGCTTATTTACAATAACAATGTGATTGTCTTCAAAAAGTACTTGAAGATTATTTTTATTTGAAAGTAATTTAGGCATTAATACTGTTCTTTGTCACTTGGAAAATCTACAGCCTTTACATCACTAACATATTGCGAGATTGAACTAGTCATATCTTCATATAAATTCATATAGCGACGTAAAAAACGTGGATTAAATTCATGTGTCATACCAATCATATCATGCAGTACAAGAACTTGACCATCTACACCATTTCCGGCACCTATTCCAATTACAGGAATTGAAATACTTTCAGCAACTTCTTTAGCTAAATCAGCAGGTATTTTTTCTAAAACAACAGCAAAACATCCTAGTTTTTCTAATAGTTTAGCATCATTAATTAGTTTTTCTGCTTCTTCTTTTTCTTTAGCACGAACTGTATAAGTACCAAATTTATAAATGGATTGAGGTGTTAATCCTAAATGTCCCATTACTGGAATTCCAGCATTAAGAATACGTTTTATAGATTCTTTAATTTCTTTACCACCTTCAACTTTAATCGCATGAGCACCACTTTCTTTCATGATTCTAATAGCAGAACGTAAAGCTTCTTTAGGGTCGCTTTGATAGGATCCAAATGGGATATCTACAACAACCAAAGCACGATTAATGGCTCTCACAACCGATGATGCATGATAGATCATTTGGTCTAAGGTTATTGGTAAAGTTGTTTCGTGTCCAGCCATAACATTACTGGCAGAATCTCCTACTAAAATAACATCTACTCCAGAACCATCAACAATTTTTGCCATGGTATAATCGTAAGCAGTTAACATAGAGATTTTTTCTCCATTTTTTTTCATGTCAACTAAGGATTTAGTAGTTACTCTTTTGTATTCTTTTTTTGCTGCAGACATTGTATTGTTATTAAAGG
This sequence comes from Flavobacteriaceae bacterium, assembly GCA_013042715.1. Taxonomy (GTDB): domain Bacteria; phylum Bacteroidota; class Bacteroidia; order Flavobacteriales; family Flavobacteriaceae; genus Site-B15. The sequence goes on from JABDPN010000322.1 coordinate 8,285, forward strand.
ATTGTAAAAGTAATAAATAAAGATTAATACATGTTTAGAAGTAGTGAAAAACTAACAATCCGACAAGTTTACACGAACAGCTAAACCTCCTGTACTTGTTTCTTTATAAACTGTATTCATGTTTTGAGCAGTTTCCCACATAGTGTCTACAACATCGTCTAAAGGTACTTTTGCATGCTGAGGATTGGTTTCTAAGGCTAGTTCTGCAGCAGTAATAGCTTTGATTGCTCCCATAGAATTTCTCTCTATACAAGGTACTTGTACTAAACCTCCAACAGGATCACAGGTTAAGCCTAAATGATGCTCCATGGCAATTTCTGCAGCTATTAGAACTTGTTCTGGTGTTCCTCCAAGTAATTCGCATAAAGCACCTGCAGCCATGGCAGAAGACACACCAATTTCAGCTTGACAGCCTCCCATTGCAGCACTTATTGTTGCTCCTTTTTTAAAAATACTACCAATCTCTCCTGCAACAAGTAAAAACTGTTTAATATGGTTAAAATTAGCTTGATGTTCTTCAATAACCATATAATACATAAGTACAGCAGGAATAACTCCAGCACTTCCATTAGTTGGAGCAGTAACAACACGACCTAAAGAAGCATTTACTTCGTTTACAGCTAGTGCAAAAGTGCTTACCCATTTGAAAATCTTTCTAAACGGAACTTTTGTCCTTCGTATGGTTTCTAACCATTCTTCTTTTTTCGTGTAAACAAGTTCATCTTTTAGGTTTTGATGCATATCAAATGCACGACGTCTTACTTTTAAACCTCCAGGTAGGATCCCTTCACTATGACAACCAATATACATGCATTCTAACATAGTATTCCAAATTCTTGATAGTTCATGACTTATTTCTTCACTAGATCTTAAAGACAATTCGTTTTGAATAACAATTTCAGAGATATTTTTATGTTCTTCTTTGCAGTATTTCAATAATTCTGATGCTTTTTGAATTGGAAATGGAAATGCTTTTTGGATTGCTATGTTCTCTTTAGAGTTAATCAGTGCTTCTTTTACCACAAAACCACCACCAATTGAATAGAATGTAGATGAGTATGCTTCTCCATCTATATAAGCTGTAAATGTCATTCCGTTGGCATGAAATGGTAAAAAACTATGATCAAAAACAATATCTGAATCTAAATTAAAAGCTATTTGTTTTTCAGAATTAAAATGTAGTATATAATTTGTCTTAACATGTTCTATTGTCGTGTCAATTGATTCAACAGGAAATGTTTCTGGGTCTAATCCAGTTAGGCCTAAAACAACTGCTAAATCAGTTGCATGTCCTTTTCCAGTTAAGCTAAGTGATCCATAAAGTGTCACTTTTATTCTATCTACCGAGAGGAATACATTCTGTTCTTTTAGTTCAGATATCCAACGCTCTGCAGCACGCCAAGGTCCTAGAGTATGAGAACTTGATGGTCCAATGCCAATTTTAAGCATATCAAAAACAGAGATACATTCCATTGAAGTAATATCAGTTATTAAAACAAATATAATTGCTTTTATAACATATTGTAATTAAAAATATTCAAAGTTTATATTGAAATTGTGACAGCTTGTCATATTTTTTGTCATGGCACAATGATTGTCTAGTAGTAGATGTAAATAAATTTGAACACATTTAAAAGTATAAAATAAGTTATGAGTAAAATTATTGGAATCGATTTAGGAACAACCAACTCTTGTGTTTCTGTAATGGAAGGAAATGAGCCAGTTGTTATTACAAATGCAGAAGGAAGACGCACAACACCTTCTGTTATTGCATTTGTAGAAGGTGGTGAAATTAAAGTTGGAGATCCTGCAAAACGTCAAGCAGTAACAAACCCAACAAAAACGGTTTCTTCTATTAAACGTTTCATGGGAAATAAATATTCTGAGTCTAAATTAGAAGCGGAACGCGTTCCTTATAAAGTTATTAAAGGTGAAAACGACACACCTAGAGTAGATATTGATGGTCGTTTATATACACCTCAAGAATTATCTGCAATGGTACTTCAAAAAATGAAGAAAACTGCAGAAGAATTTTTAGATCAAGAAGTTAGTGAGGCTGTAATTACAGTTCCTGCTTACTTTAACGATGCACAACGTCAGGCAACAAAAGAAGCTGGAGAAATTGCTGGTTTAAAAGTAAGACGTATTATCAATGAGCCTACAGCAGCAGCTTTGGCTTATGGAATGGATAAAAAAGGCATTGACCAAAAAATTGTTGTATTTGATTTTGGTGGTGGTACACACGATGTTTCTATTCTTGAATTAGGAGATGGTGTATTTGAAGTGTTATCTACAGATGGAGATACACACTTAGGTGGTGATGATGTAGACCAAAAAATAATCAATTGGCTAGCAGACGAGTTTAATGCTGATGAAGGTATGGATTTACGTAAAGACCCAATGGCTTTACAACGTTTAAAGGAAGCAGCAGAAAAAGCTAAGATAGAATTATCGTCTTCTACACAAACTGAAATAAACTTACCATATGTAACAGCAACTGCAAGTGGACCAAAGCACTTAGTTCGTACATTATCTAGAGCTAAATTTGAGCAATTAATAGATGATTTAGTAAAACGCACAATAGAACCATGTCATGCTGCACTTAAAGCTGCAGGATTATCAACAGGAGATATCGACGAAATTATCTTAGTTGGAGGTTCTACACGTATTCCTGCTGTACAGGAAGCTGTAGAGAAATTCTTTGGTAAAAAGCCTAATAAAGGTGTAAATCCTGACGAAGTTGTTGCAGTTGGAGCAGCAATTCAAGGTGGAGTTTTAACAGGAGATGTTAAAGATGTATTATTACTAGATGTTACACCATTATCATTAGGTATTGAGACAATGGGTAATGTAATGACTAAGTTAATTGATGCAAACACAACAATTCCAACTAAAAAGTCTCAAGTATTCTCGACTGCAGCAGACAATCAACCTTCAGTAGAAATTCATGTTTTACAAGGAGAACGTCCTATGGCTGCTGATAACAAAACAATTGGTAGATTCCATTTAGATGGAATTCCACCAGCACAAAGAGGAATACCTCAAATTGAAGTCACTTTTGATATTGATGCTAACGGAATTATTCATGTTACAGCAACAGATAAAGCAACAAACAAAACACAAAATATTCGTATAGAAGCGTCTTCTGGATTAACAGATGCAGAAATCGAGAAAATGAAGCAAGAAGCTGAAGCAAATGCTGAAGCAGATGCTAAAGCAAAAGAAACTGCTGAAAAGTTAAATGCTGCGGATGGTATGATTTTCCAAACTGAAAAGCAACTTAAAGAGTTTGGTGATAAATTATCTGATGATAAGAAGAAACCAATAGAAGAAGCTTTAGAAGAGTTGAAGAAAGCTTATGAAACTAAAGACATTGCTGTTATAGATCCTGCTTTAGAAAAAATTAATGAAGCATGGAAAGTAGCAAGTGAAGAAATGTACAAAGCACAACAAGAAGCTCAAGCTGGAGATGCTGGACCTGAAGCACAAGCTGGTGGAGAGGCACAACCAGAAGGTGATAATGTTGAAGACGTTGACTTTGAAGAAGTAAAATAATTTGCTTTAAGCTTAATAACTAAAGCTGAAAATAAAAAGCGCGACCAAAAGGTTGCGCTTTTTATATTAATGAGTGATTATTTAATTATAGAAAAGTTCCATTTTCATCAGTCTTAATTGTAAGGAATTTATCGTCGTTTTTAAGTTTAATTTTATAAACTTGCTTGATTGAATCTCTTTCACAATGGTAATTAATAAAGTACACATCTTCTACAATTCCCCAATTAGGAAAACGTTTGGAAACAGATTGCATAACCTCTAGAGGTAGTCTTACATTGTTATATTTTTCAATAGTTCTAATAATTTTTCCATCTTTGTTATAAGCAGCGATAATTCTACCTTCTGGAACGAAAAAAGAAACTGTATACGTTTCATATTCATCATCATAAAGACTTGTCATATCTTTATTGTCAAATTTTAAAACTTCTTGTTCTAATTTTTTAACACGAGCAGGAGTATTGTCTGCATCAACTTCTTCTACAGCATCAAGATACTTGTAGTTTACAGAAATAATTGTTTCTGGTAATTCAATGGTTTGAGCATTGATTTGGGTGGTTAAACCAAAAATAAATAAACCTAAGAGTATTTTTTTCATAACTAACTAAATATGGTATTTTAAGTACTGTAAAATTAATTATGCATGCATAATAAAAAAATGACAAAAGTCATGAAAATCAGATGTTTACAATAATTTAACATGATAAAAATGTAACCTATTGATTATCAGTTGTTATGCGCGCATAATATTTTTATTATATTTGAAAAAAATAAAAATGGCATCTGATTTAACAAAGCTTCTAAATATAAAGTATCCTATTATTCAAGCTCCAATGTTTTTAGTTTCTAATACTGCTATGGTGATTGAAGCTATGAAAAGTGGAATTGCAGGATGTATTCCAGCACTTAATTATAGAACCTTAGATGACCTCAGAGCTGCAATACGTGAGTTAAAGGTTGCAAAGGTCGAAGGTGGTGCATTTGGGTTTAACCTTATTGTAAATAAATCAAATGTCAAGTATAAAGGACAATTAGAGGTTTTATGTGAAGAAGGATGTGATTTTATAATAACGTCTTTAGGAAGTCCTGAGGAGACTATAAAACAAGCTAAAAAAGCAGGAATTAAAGTTTTTTGCGATGTAGTAGATTTAAAGTTTGCTAAAAAGGTTGAAGATTTAGATGCTGATGCAGCAATTGCAGTAAATAATCAAGCAGGAGGTCATCGAGGAGGAAAAGATCCAAAAACGTTAATAGAAGAATTATCTTCTGCATGTAATATTCCAATAATTTCTGCAGGTGGCGTTGGATGTAAAGCAGATATAGATAAGATGCTTAGTTATGGAGCAATTGGTGTATCAGTTGGAAGCCCATTTATTGCTTCAGAAGAAGCTAATGTTACTCAAGATTATAAACAAGCTTGCGTAGAATATGGCGCAGAAGATATAGTAATGACAGAACGTATCTCTGGAACACCTTGTACAGTTATCAACACGCCATATGTTCAAAAAATAGGAACAAAACAAACCTGGTTAGAATCGGTTTTAAATAAAAATAAAAAACTCAAAAAATGGGTTAAAATGATTCGTTTTTCAATTGGTATGAATGCCACAAAAAAAGCAGCCACAAAAGCAACGTATAAAACAGTTTGGGTCGCTGGTCCAAGTATTGAACACACCAAAGAAATATTGCCAGTAAGAGCCATAGTAGATCGACTTATTAAGTAAACTCCAAGTTTCAAAAAATTAATTATCGTTAAATGTAGTATCTTTATACTACTATGAAAGTTACTGACGAACCTGTAATTGTAACACAACTTTTTAAGTGTTCTAAAGAAAGACTTTGGAAAGCAATTACTGAGTATGATAAAATGCTTAAATGGTTTTTTGAAGAAATTCCAGATTTTAAAGCAGAAGTTGATTTTATCACCTCATTCAATGTAAAAGCTCCTAGTCAAGATTTTTATCATTTATGGGAAATCATTGAAGTTATTCCTTTTAAAAAAATAGTGTATAATTGGAAGTATAAAGATTTTAAAGGGGATTCCAATGTAACGTTTAACCTATTAGAAAAAGGTCATTCTACTTTATTGATTTTAACTACTGAGATTTTAGAAGATTTTAATGATTCTATTCCAGAATTCACAAGAGATAGTTGTGAAAATGGTTGGAAGTATTTTGTTCAAGAGAGGTTAGTAAGCTATTTAAATTCTAATAATGATTAAAATACTATATTTTTCTGGAGAGCATTGTAGTGTTTGTAAAGCATTAAAGCCAAAATTAACTGAAGCAATATCTATCAAATTCCCAACAATAGATATTGAAATAATTGATGTAAACGCATCTCAAGAAATAGCTGCACAACATCTAGTATTTACGCTACCTGTTGTGTTAATTATGGTTGAAGGAAAAGAACAGTACAGATTTGCAAGAAGTTTTTCAATTTCTGATGTTATGGATAAATTAGAACGATTATTTACGCTTTATGAAAACAATTAGAGTATTAATTATTATATTATTTGCATTTGTATTGCAAAATACTTTTGCAGATGCTATGCCAAAAGGCTATCAGTTATATGAGTTTGAAACAACTATAGAAGTTGATTCCTTATATGTTTTTGAATCTGATAACAGAGAGGAATTAACAAAATTAGATTACACTTCAGATAATAGACCTTGGGTTACTAATTGTGAAAATAATAGATGTAGAGCAAAAGCTTCAACTTATCAAAAATATCAACGTATAGTAGTATTTGTGGATGGCAAACCTATTATGTCTAGCATATATAAACCTAAAGGAACAAACCCAACATTTAAAGCTCAAATTCAAAATGATATAGTAATAGTTGAAGAGACTACAAGTTTTATTTTTAAAGGGAAATTTGGAGAGATATTAAGAGCTTTATTCTTAACTTTAATTTTGGAGTTATTAGTGGGAATATTCTTTTTTGGTTTTAAGTCTAATAAAGCATTAAAAACCATATTTTTCATTAATTGTATTACATTACCAATTGCTTGGTTGTTATTTTCTTATGTAAATAAAATTCCAGGATTCTCAGTTTTATTAACCATAATTGCTTTAGAAATTTTAGTATTTGTTGCAGAATATTTTGGCTATACTAAATTGCTTAAAGGACATTCAAAAAAGAAACTATTTGTTTTTACATTAACTGCTAACTTGGTTAGCTTCTTTATTGGTGGTTTACTGTTTGTTATTACGTTATTTATTTAATTTAAAAATATTGAATTATGAATTCACAAAAATTACAAAAACTACTTGGTTGGTCTGTTGTCTTAAATGCAATTTTTTTAATCTTAGTTGCACTAGTTATATTACTTGCTCACGATTGGATTTATAAGATACACAGTACATTTTTCATGTTGTCTTTAGA
>JABDPN010000325.1 GCA_013042715.1 Flavobacteriaceae bacterium
GGCATAAACTCAACAATAGTAACTTCTGTTCCCATTGAGTTATAGAAGTAAGCAAACTCAACACCTATGGCACCAGAACCAACAACAATAATCTTTTTAGGTTGTTTTTTTAACGTCATGGCTTCTCTGTAGCCAATAACTTTCTTTCCATCTTGAGGCAAGCTTGGTAATTCTCTTGAACGAGCTCCTGTAGCTATAATAATATGATCTGCATTATATTCTTTACCATCTACATCAATCTTTTTGCTAGGTTTTAAAGTTCCATAACCATTAAGTACATCGATTTTATTCTTTTTCAATAAAAATTGTACACCTTTACTCATTCCATCGGCTACGTTTCTACTTCTTTTTACAACAGCATCGAAATCTTTATCGAAATCTTTAACAGATAAACCATAATCTTCGGCATGTTTTAAATATTCGAAAACTTGAGCAGATTTTAATAATGCTTTTGTAGGTATACAGCCCCAATTTAAACATACTCCACCAAGATTTTCTTTTTCTACAATGGCAGTTTTAAATCCTAATTGAGAAGCTCTAATTGCTGTTACATAACCTCCTGGACCACTTCCAAGAACAATAATATCATATTTACTCATATCAATTATATATATTTTCTTAGGCTGCGAATTTACAAAACCTAAACTGAATAAAGAATTTACTATCACAAAAATTAAGTAAGTAAATCATTTTTAAAAATATTGAAAATTGTTAAGAAATAGAACAATTTTGAAGTATATGTTTCATTATTAAAATTGTGTAAATATTTGAATATCAATTATTTTAATTAACTTGAAAAAGAATTAATCAACTAAAAACTAATAAAATGAAAACAAAAGTATTACTTATCATGCTGTTTTTTACTTGCATGATTTATTCTCAAAAAAGTAAAAGTGGAGCTGTTTACAATGAGCATCCAGCAATTGATTTAGTTGAAGCGATGCAACAAGCATATGTAAAAGCTGATACTATTGCCCTAGCAAAATATTTAGCAGACGATTTTAAAAGCTATAATGGATTTAACGCTAATCCTGATGCTAAAGGTACTACTAAAGAGAACCTAATTAATCAGTCAAAATGGTGGAATAAGAACATAGCGTATTTAAGTATTTCTAGAAGTAATGGAGCTTATCCTGATGCTGTAGAGTATAAGGATGGTGAATTATGGGTGCATACTTGGGATAATATGCGAGGTGTTCATGATGAAACAGGTGTTAAGATTGACATGCCAATTCATAGATTATTTGTTGTTAATAAAGACAATAAAATTAAAACTATGATTTCTTACGAAGATGGTAGAAAGTACAATAATGTAGGTGATAGTTTTACAACAAGAACAAATGGTACTATTTACAACCACCATGAAAATATTAATAAAGTATTAAGAATGATGGCAGCTTTAGAACATGGAGATATTGATAAAGCATTTAGTTTCTTTAATGAGAAAGCAAGATTTTCAAATTTAGATATGGAAGATGGTAAATATAACTCTGTTAAAGAAGAAAAGGAAGGATTCAAAAAAATGTTAGAGAGTTGGAAGATTGAAAGAATAGATGTACGTGGTTATCCTGATTATTTAGAATACGAACTAGGAGAAACTAAAGTTGTACAATCATGGTGGAATGTGAGATTAGAACGTAAATCTGATGGAAAAAAAGTAAAGTTACCATTAATGCTAACTCATAATTTTAATGATGATGGTGAAATTACAAGGGAAGAAGGATATTATACTCTTGCAGCATTAAATAAAGAATAACGAATATAATATTTCTAAAAATTTAATACCTTCAATTGTTAAATTGAAGGTATTTTCATTAAAAAAGTAACTAACTATTAATTACTCTTTTTCTTTAAATTCCAAACTTAATGAATTTACACAATAACGCTTTCCAGTTGCTGTAGGACCATCGTTAAAAACATGACCTAAATGTCCTCCACAGGATTTGCATACAATTTCTGTTCTAACCATGCCAAGAGATTTATCAAGTACATAATCAATTTTCCCTTTTATAGCTTCATCAAAACTTGGCCATCCACAATGGGCATCAAATTTTGTATTGCTTTTAAACAGTTGTTCGTTACATCCTGCACAAGTATAAATTCCTTTTTCAAAATGTAGATTGTATTCTCCAGTATGAGGTCGTTCTGTACCTTTTTCTCTTAAAATACGATATTGTTCTGGAGTGAGTTTAGCCTTCCATTCTTGTTCTGTTTTTTTCACTTTGTATTCGGTTTTAGATGGATTATTATCTTTTTGAGCATTACTTGTGCAACTTAATGTAAGTATGACAAACGATAATAGAAATAGTTTTTTCATAACAATTTTGATTTTTTATTATCAAGTTAAAAGTCGTATATTTTAGAATTAAATTACATTAATACTGTGTTAAAAATTACTTAAACTGTAAAGTTATAGTTAGCAATCTTGATTTTTTAAAATCTATATATTACGTTTTTGTTAATTATATAAATTTCATGCTTTTGGCAGCCTGTATTTTTGTAAATTTGAAACAGTAATTATTTATAATTTATTAAGTTAACTTTTTTTAATGAAAGCACTTTTTTTTACTAGAGAATTTCCACCTTATGTTTATGGTGGAGCAGGTGTTCATGTAGAGTATTTGGCAACTGAATTAGCTAAACTTATTGATGTTGAAGTTAGAAGTTTTGGTGATCAAGATGAAGATTTTAAAAATCTTAAAGTTAAAGGATTTCCCTATGACACACCATTATTCAATGATGCAGACGAAAAACTTAAAGCTGTTTTTAAAACTTTAAATACAAACATTCAAATGAATACAGATGTTATTGAAGCAGATGTTATTCATTGTCATACTTGGTATGCGCACTTTGCTGGAATAGTTGCAAAATTATGCTATGGAAAGCCTCTAGTAATTACAATCCATTCTCTAGAACCGTTACGTCCTTGGAAACGAGAGCAATTAGGTAGAGGTTATGATGCTTCTTCATGGATTGAAAAAACTGCATTAGAAATGGCAGACACATTAATTGCAGTTTCAGAAGAAACAAAAGTGGATGTCTTAAAACATTTTAGTGTTGATGAGGATAAAGTTAAAGTTATTTACAACGGAATTAATCTAGAAGAATATGTTGTTACAGATAAAACCTCGACTCTAGATAAATATGGTATTGACAAGGCCAAACCTTATGTGCTTTTTGTGGGTAGAATTACAAGACAAAAAGGTATTATTCATTTGGTAAATGCAATTAAATATATAGATCCAGAGACACAAATTGTATTGTGCGCAGGTGCTCCAGATACAGCAGATATTGCTAAAGAAATGGAAGACAGTGTAAATGAAGTTAAGAAAACAAGAGCAAATGTGATTTGGATTTCAGAAATGTTGGATAAACAAGATGTTATTCAGTTGTATTCGCATGCAGATGTATTTTGTTGTCCTTCTATTTACGAACCATTCGGAATTATTAATATTGAAGCAATGGCTTGTGAAACAGCTGTTGTAGCTAGTGCAGTTGGTGGTATTAAAGAAGTTGTAGTAGAAGGAGAAACAGGGTTACTAATTCCTGTTGAACAACAAACTGAAGCTCCATTTGAACCTGTTAATCCAGATAAATTCGCAAAAGAATTAGCAGATGGAATTAATAAACTAATTGAAGATAAACCTCTACGTGATAAAATGGCTAAAAATGGTAGAAAACGCGTAGAAGACTATTTTGATTGGACAGCAATAGCAAAACAAGTAGAGAATTTATATAAATCTTTAATTTAATTAAAATGATAAACGATAAGGTGTTATCCATTATTTTAGGTGGTGGACAAGGTTCAAGGTTATATCCATTAACAGAAAAGCGTTCTAAACCGGCAGTACCAATTGCTGGTAAGTATAGATTGGTTGATATTCCAATATCAAACTGTATTAATTCTGATATTAAGAGAATGTAAGTGCTAACACAGTTTAATTCAGCCTCTTTAAACAGACACATAAAAAACACTTTCCATTTTAGTTTTTTTAGTTCAGCTTTTGTAGATGTTCTTGCAGCAGAGCAAACTATAGCAAGTGGAGAATGGTTTCAAGGTACAGCAGATGCGGTTAGACAAAGCATGCATCATTTCCTTCAACATGATTTTGAGTATGCATTAATTCTATCTGGAGACCAACTCTATCAAATGGATTATAACAAAATGATAGATGCGCACATTAAATCTAAAGCTGATATAACTGTTGGTACATATCCTGTTAATGCAAAGGATGGTACTTCGTTCGGTATTTTAAAAACAGATGATAATAACCAAATTACATCTTTTATTGAAAAACCACCAGCTGACGTTATTATTGATTGGAAGTCTGAAGTAAGTGATGATATGAATCAACAAGGTCGTGAATATTTAGGTTCAACAGGAATCTATATTTTTAACAAGGACCTATTAATAGAATTAATGAATGATGAAAGCACTATAGATTTTGGAAAGGAGATTATACCTCAAAATATTAATAAATATAAAATAATGAGCTATCCTTTTGAAGGATATTGGACTGATATTGGAAATATAGATTCTTTTTTTGAAGCAAACCTTGGATTAACTGATGATATTCCAGAATTTAATCTCTACGATCGTGATAAACGCGTTTATACTCATGCTAGAATGTTACCAACATCTAAAGTGTCTGGAACTACTTTAGAAAAAGCAGTTATTTCAGAAGGTTGTATAATATCTGCAGCAAAGATTGAACGTTCTGTTATTGGAATACGTTCTAGAATTGGAGATGAGTCTACAGTAATAAATACTTATATGATGGGAAGTGATTATTACGAATCCCTTGAAGATATTCAAAATAAAAAGATAGATGTTCTAATGGGAATTGGCGAACGATGTTTTATTAAAAATGCTATTATTGATAAAAACTGTAGAATAGGTGATGATGTAAGAATAAAAGGAGGACGACATTTAATGGATGTAGAAACTGATAAATATGTAATAAAAGATGGTATTGTTGTTATAAAGAAAGAAGCAATAATTGAACATGGTACAATTATATAAACAACAAATTTTAGTGTTAATTTAAATCTAAAACTGTTGGATTAATGCTATTGAATGCAAAAATCAATAAATAATAACGTAGTCTAAAATTTTAAACTAATTTTTGTAATAACAAACGTACTTTTTCAGGATTTTTTATTTGAAACCTAGCTTTGGTGTTAGTAAAACCAACTTTGATGGTGTAGGCCCAATCTGGTGCTTCTTCAAACATAAACTCATCTGTCCAATCATCTCCAATAATAGTCACAAAATCATAGTTTTCTTCCATTAGTAAACGGCTTGTAACCCTTCCTTTATTAACATTGCTACTCTTTATTTCTATAACCTTATTCCCTTGTAAAATAGATAAGCTATTGTTTTCTACCATACTAGTTAGTACGGTATTAAGCTCCATGGTTCGAATTTTGGCAAGTTCAGGGTCTGCAGTTCTGTAATGCCATGCTAAAGAGTAATTTTTGGTTTCAATAAATGTACCTGGAGTACTATCAACAAACGATTCTAATATTGGCTGGATGCTTTGCATCCAGTCTGTCTTTAAACGCTCTAATTCTGTCCACTCCTCATTTTGATACAACCAAACGCCATGATCAGTTACTAAATTGTACGTTTTGTGCCCAAACCAACGTTGAAAAGTATCTCTATCACGTCCACTAATTAAAACTAAAGTGCACTTTTCGTGTAAACCGTCAAGTAGCTGAAAAAGGGCATTGTCAGGT
>JABDPN010000328.1 GCA_013042715.1 Flavobacteriaceae bacterium
TTTGTTAAACTGGATTATTGAATTCTCAGGTTTGTCAAGGTTGCACCCAACGAACTAATATAATTCGTTTTAATACTTCGGCTTTGCTCAGTACAAGTTTATTATATATTGTGTTAAACGAAGTTCGTGTTTTTTTGTTAAAAGTCAATACGTATAAATATGGGTTTTTAAAATCTGGATATTCTACTTTTTAGTCATTAATAGCTATTTATCGAGTTGGCCATAATCTACAATGTACGATAAACAGGATATTGCAAATAAGCTGTATCGTAATGTTCAGAACGTTCGTATAACCAAACTAACTGAGCATACCAATTGGTTTTAAAAGTTTCATCTTCTGCTTTTTTTGCTTCGAATTCTGCTTTTAGTTCTGGGTTACTATCGAGCATTTGTTTTGCTGTATCTTCAAAGACATAAGGTGAAAAATGTTCTTTTTTCTGCAAAATAGTATCGAAGAAATTCCAGTTAAAATAGGAATCTGGAGCATGAGGTTCTAAGGTTTCCATAAGATATCTAAAAGCATATTGCTTAGTTGGAATAATATAATCACCTTTAGAGAACGTAACTTCTTTAATGCTTTTGGTAAAACTAGTGTTGTAATGTGGATAATGACCTTCGTAAGCGCGTGTTCTAGTTTTATAATCTGTAATTCTATAGGACTCTACAGTTATAGTAGAATCTTTATCAAGCATCTTAAATTCAACTTGATTGAGTTTTAGTAAGTCTAAAACATGATGCCAACCTTGAGGAATTATGTAAGCACTTGGTATTTCAACTTGGGTTTTCGGTTTAAAATAATTTTGATATACCACATCTTTTGTATAGGGTTTATCGTGATTGTACTTTAAACGTTTTGCTCCAGTAACCTCACTTGTAATATATTCTCCTTCGAAACCCTTAAATTTTAATATAGAATGTTTTGTGGTATCTACTTCCCATTCTAGAGTATAGGTTTTGTTTTTATGTAATTGTGAAGGCATGTTTTTTCTTAGCTTGTCAATAGCGTCTGAATGGTCTTCTACAACTTCAATCATACTTAGCATAAAATCGTAAGTACCTTCAACACGTTGTTTGTAAGGTTTTAACATATGTGTTTCAACCATAAAGCCAATAGTATTAAACAACGTAGTGTATCCAGATGAATATCTTGCATTATCAAAAAATTGCGAAAAACCATGTTCAGGTGTGTTATTCCAAACGTTTACATAAGGTGTGATATCCCAGTTTTTTTCTTTTAGCTTTTGTTCAAATTCTGGTTGGATGGTTTCGTGCAAAAACGCACCTAATTCACCTCCAAGCTTGTTATGTTGTGTGATTAAATGTGTAAGTGTGTATTGATAATCTGCCCCATTACTTACATGATTTTCAATAAACACATCTGGTTTTACCAAGTGATAAACTTCTGCAAATGCTCTTGCATTTTTGGTGTCACATTTAATAAAATCGCGATTGAGATCGTAATTTCTGGCATTACCTCTAAAACCATATTCTTCAGGACCATTTTGGTTAGCACGAGTTCCAGAGTTTCTGTTTAGACTGCCTCCAATATTATAAACAGGAATATTTACTAAAACCACATTATCAGGTAAGTCTATCTTACCTTTTGCAATATCTCTGTAAAGCATCATGGTTGCATCAATTCCATCAGATTCTCCTGGATGAATACCATTATTGATTAAAATAATACGTTTGTTTTTTCTAATGCTTTCAAAATCGAATTCTGCATCAGGATTAAGTGTTACGATGTGTAAAGGCTTTCCAGAATCGGTTTCTCCAATTTCATGTATAGCAATTTCTGAATATAAATTTGCTAATTCAGTAAAATATGAAATGGTTTCTTGATAGGTTGCAGTTTGTGTGCCTTGAGATTTTTCGAAGACCGTTTCAAAATCAAAATCAGATTTAGTATTTGTGTCTTTACAAGCTAGAATTAATACAAATAGTAAAAAGGTTAGTTTCTTCATTTGAAAAATTTATGATTTTAAACTTAATGAAATTATATAATTAATGTCATTATCATTTGTTATTATAATACTCTTGTAATACAAAAAATGCTTTTTTCTTTAATCCATCTTCAGAAATTAATCCTTTTCTATTCCACCCATCTTGAATTTCTGGTAAGATTCTCCTTGGAGACCTAAAATCCACTAAAATCCAAGGTGAAACACCTTGTAATTGTTCTATGTTATCAATCATTTTTAAGGTTTCAATATAGAGATGTTCTTGGAATTCTTCTGTCCATCTTTCCGACTTATCACCATGTAAACCATACTTTGCTCCAGCCCCAAACTCTGAAATTATTACAGGTTTGTCTTGTTGTATGTTCCAACTGATTTTTGAACATTTCTCTGGCAAACCATCGTACCAACCAATGTATTGGTTAAAGCTTAAAATATCTACAACATCTGCAAAAGGATCTGATATTGTTCTTGTAAATTTATCGTCTTTATAATCACTTTGTTCCAAGGCAGCACTAATAAGTCTGGTTGGATCTTTTTCTTTTGTAAAGCTTGCTAGTTTTTTTAAAAAGTTATTTCTGGCATCGCTAGTTGGTGTTTCGTTTGCCATAGACCAAATAATGACGCTTGCTCTGTTTTTGTCTCTATCAATAACTTCAGATAATTGGTTTTTTGCATTTAAAAATGTGTTTTCGTTTTCCCAAGAAATGGTCCAATATACTGGATTTTCTTCCCAAACCAGAATACCCATTTTATCTGCTAAACGTAACATATGCTCGTTATGAGGGTAATGAGCTAACCTAACATAGTTACAACCTAACTCTTTTGCCCAATTAAGAATCTGTTTTGCATCTTCTTTATTCCAACCACGTCCATCGTGTATTGGACTTTCTTCGTGAATAGATATGCCTTTTAAGAAAATAGGCTTATTGTTTAAAAGGATTTGTTTACCTTTTGTTTGTATGGAACGAAACCCAATTTGATCTGTTACTGTATCTAAATCAGTCATTATTGTAACATCGTACAAGTGTGGTTTTTCCATAGACCAATAACTAATAGTCTTTGCATCTATTTCAAATGAAAGTTTACCTGTATTATTTGTTTTAAAGCTTCTATTGATATTTAATTCTGGTATGCTTATTTGAACATTTTTTTGCGGAGCATTTTCCCCATTTAAGGTAATATAACCAGATATTTTGTTAGAATCTTTAGGTTTTAATTGAATAAAATAATCTTGAACAAAAGTATTGCTGGTTTCAATTAATTTGACATCTCTTGTTATGCCACCATAATTCCACCAATCTGTTAAAAGTGTAGGAACACCTTCTTTAATCCTTTTGTTGTCGACTTTTACAATTAAGAAATTATCATTTTCTTTTAACAAACTTGTTATTTCATAATTAAAAGGTGTAAAACCTCCAACATGAACACCTAGTTTCTTACCATTAAAGTAGACTTCGGTTTTATAATTTGAAGCTTCAAAATAAACAAATAGTCTATTTGATGTTTTATCTAATTTATAATCAAATGATTTTTTATACCATAAAGTTCCTTCATAATAAAAGAGGTTTTCTTTTTGAGTGTTCCAATCACTAGGCACAAGAATACTATCCATTTTATCGAAATCATATTCAACCAAATCTGATTTGCTTTCAGATTTAGAATTTAGAAAAAACGCACCTTTTTGTGGATTTTCTTGTTTGTCAAATGCTTCGTAACGATAGTTATAATAACCATTTTCGTATGGATCAACTATATATTCCCAATAGCCATTAAGTGAAGTAGTTGGTCTATTATAAGTGTTAATGATTAATTTGTCCTGAGCGTTTAAGATTAAAGTAGTTACTAAAAATGTGAAGACTAAAACAACTTTTTTTATCATGATTTATGTATACAAATGGTAAGGATAAGTTATTATTCGAAATTAATTCTTTTTGAGTTATTAATTCAATTTAGACCTTCTGAATTTTCTTCCTCTTTTGAATTAAAAACAATAAGGACTTGTATGTCATAATTATAACTGTATTTTTGCCGCTTCATTTCAAGCAAACAATTATGACTGAGTTTATTACCAAAAGAACTGCAAACGTAAAGAATGATATTTTAAGTGGATTGACAGTTGCATTGGCATTAGTGCCAGAAGCTGTGGCTTTTGCATTTGTTGCAGGAGTAGATCCTTTGGTTGGTTTGTATGCGGCATTCATGATTGGTTTAATAACTTCCATTTTTGGAGGACGACCAGGAATGATAAGTGGAGCAACAGGAGCACTTGCAGTAGTTATGGTTAGTCTAGTTGCAGAGGGGAATACTATGGGAGAAGCTGGAGAAAATCTTGGATTATACTACTTGTTTGCTACAGTAATTTTAATGGGAATTATACAGTTTTTAGCTGGAGTTTTAAAGCTTGGAAAGTTTGTGAGATTGATACCACATCCCGTAATGATGGGGTTTGTAAACGGTTTAGCTATAGTTATTTTCTTATCGCAATTAGGTATGTTTAAAAATGCAGTAGATGGTGAGATGGTTTGGATGCAAGGGAGACAATTATGGATTATGCTAAGTTTGGTTGCGCTTACAATGGGAATTATGTTAGGCTTACCAAAACTAACTAAAAAACTTCCAGAAGCTTTAATTGCTATATTAGTTGTTTCTGCCATTGTAATTTTTGGAGATATAGATGTAGCAACGGTTGGAAGTTTTATTCGTGAAGGTGGAGGAGAAGGCTTAAAAGGTGGTTTGCCAGAATTTCAAACAGATATATTTAGTAAAGTTCCTTTTACTTGGGAATCCATTAAATTCATTTTTCCTTATGCCTTAATCCTTGCAGCAATTGGTTTAATAGAGTCATTAATGACGTTAAATTTAATTGACGATTTAACGGAAACTAGAGGGAATTCAAACAAAGAGTGTATGGCTCAAGGAGGCGCAAATATTGTTACTGGTTTTTTTGGTGGAATGGGAGGATGTGCTATGATTGGTCAATCTATTATCAATATAAAAGGTGGAGGTCGTGGAAGATTATCTGGAATTGTAGCAGCTTTAGCTTTGCTTGCATTTATTTTGTTTGCTTCCGGATTAATCGAGCAAGTGCCAATTGCAGCTTTAGTTGGTGTTATGTTTATGGTTGTTATTGGAACATTTGCATGGTCTAGTTTTAGAATCATGAACAAAATTCCTAGAACAGATTTGTTTGTTCTTATTTTGGTTTCAGGATTAACTGTACTTTTTGATTTGGCAATTGCAGTAATTGCTGGAGTAATTGTAAGTGCTTTAGTATTCTCTTGGGAAAATGCAATTAGAATTAGAGCAAGAAAGCGTATGAAAGAGGATGGCACTAAAATTTACGAAATTTGGGGGCCATTATTCTTTGGAAGTATTTCTGCTTTTAACGAAAAATTTGATATTAAAAATGATCCTGAAAAAGTAGAAATTGATTTTGTAGAATCTCGAGTAAGTGACCACTCTGCTATTGAAGCCATTTTTAATTTAGTTAAAAAATATGAAGCTGAAGGCAAGCAAATAACACTTAAACATTTAAGTGAAGACTGTAAAATTTTATTATATAAATCAAGCCCTAAATTTCATCAAATTATTGAAGAAGATATAGACGATCCTCGTTATCATTTGGCAGAAAATCCTGAAGCGTTTTCAAAAGGTTTAGGTGAATATAATCTTTAATTTAAAAAAAATCCGTAATTTCATCTTACTAACTAATCAAAAACTAATTATGGATTTAAAAAGATCTCTTACACGTTTAATAGTTGCTTTGGTAGCATCTCCAATTGTAGTTTATATTATTTTGATGGCTGCAAAATTAGCAGGATCTACTTACGAAATGACTAATGGAGAAACTTTTATCATTTGGCTACTTATGGCATTAGTAATCAATTTATCTTGGGTAGATAAGAGATAACTAAAGCTATTTTACTTTTACACTATCAGGGACTAACTTAGTGTAATCGCCATTATATCTAATTACTTCACGTACAATACTTGAGCTAATAAATGAAGTATTTGCAGAAGTAAGCAGGAATACTGTTTCTATATTTTGAAGCGTTCGATTTGTATGTGCTATTGCTTTTTCAAACTCAAAGTCGGCAGGATTCCTTAATCCTCTTAAAATAAAACCAGCATCAATTTCATTACAGTAATCTACTGTTAAGCCTTTGTATGTTGTTACCTTTACTTTAGGTTCGTCTTTAAATGTTTCTTCAATAAAATGTTTGCGTTCTTCTAAAGAGAACATATATTCTTTATCAGAATTAATTCCAATAGCAACAATTATTTCATCAAAAAGCGGAATTCCTCTTTTAATAATATCGACATGACCTAAAGTTAATGGATCGAAAGATCCTGGAAAAAGTGCTCGTTTCATAGTTATAAAAATAAAACTTTTATTTTAAAGCTTCTTGAATAGCATTATCAAACAAATCGCGAAGTGAAATTCCTGCAGCAGCAGCTTGTTGTGGTAAAATGCTTTCTTTTGTTAATCCAGGAACTGTATTGACTTCTAACAAATGTGGTTCTCCATCTTTAAAAATGTATTCGCTTCTGGAAAATCCATCCAT
>JABDPN010000004.1 GCA_013042715.1 Flavobacteriaceae bacterium
TAGATGAATGAACAGCTAATCATCCGTAACTTGCAAATATCAAATAACGCATTGATTATGAAATTAAAATCTATTATATATGTTTCTGTAATCTTACTTGTTTTTAACCTTAATGCTCAAGAAATGCAAAAGGGTTTTACTTATTTAGAAACTGGTAAATACATACAAGCAGAATCTTTTTTTGAAATCATTTTAAAAGAGTACCCAGATAATAAAACCGCACGTTTATGTTATGGTCGAGCAGTTGGATTAAATAATAATCCAGAAAAAGCCAATTCTATATTTACAAATTTACTGCAAGATTATCCAAACGATTTTGAAGTTAAGCTTAATTATGGTGAATCCTTATTGTGGAACAAAGAATATAAAAAGGCTAAAAACTATTTTAAAGGATTAATTAAAGAAGATTCTAAAAGTTTTCCAGCGTTATTGAGCTATGCAAATACACTATCTAATTTAAAAGAATACCAAGACGCATTGATTTATGTTGATAAAGCTTTAGAAGTTTCTCCAGGAAACCCAAATGCACTAACTTCTAAAAAGTACATATATTTAGGTTATGCATATCAGCACCAACAAAAACAAAACTATATAGAAGCGGAAGCTTTATTAACAAAGAATCTTGAGCTTTTTGGCGATGATAAAGACACCTTATTAAATCTTGCTAATTTGTATTTAATTACAAACCAGTTAGAAAGCGCTAATACTATTTATAACAGACTCGCTGAACAACCAAAGCACAATATAGTAGCATTAAATGGTTTGGCTTTAGTAGCACATTTAAATGGTAAAGAAAAGTCAGCACTAAACATAAGCAAACAAGCCTATAAAGGTTTAACAAAAATTACAGATACTATTATAGCACAACAAACAACTGAGCGTTTAGCACAAGCCTTAATCTGGAATAAATCGTACAAAGCAGCAAAAACTATAATTGATAGTTTGATTACTCAACATTCAAACGAAAATTGGATATTAGCATTACGAGCTACCTTAAATATCTATAAAAGTAATTTCAAAAAAAGTTTGAATGATTATAATAAAATTTTAGAAAACGATAGTACCTCTTTTGATGGCAACTTAGGAAAAGCTAATGTATTAAAAGCTTTAGGTCGCTATGATGAGGCATATACATGGGCAGAAAACACTTTAAAACACTACGATAACCAGAAAGATGCAGTGAATTTTATTAATAAAATGAATATTAGCTTTAACCCAATGCTAGATTCTAAAGCTGCACATACCTTTGATAATGGAGATAATAAAGCTTATTCTTTTAATACCAATGTGGTTTACCCTTTATCTACAAAACTGAGTATATTAGGAAATTACAATTACAGATCCACAAACAATACAGTTACTGATAATAGAGCTAGCTCTAATAATTTATCTTTAGGTTTAGCCTACCAAGTTATGCCAAATATCGCATTTAAAGGAACTGCTGGATTAACATCAGCTAAAGCCGAAAGTACAGATTACACACAACTTTTAACTGATCTTTCATTTAATATTAAATCTTTTAAACTACAAACCTTAGCTATTGGCTATAAACGTCAAGTAGAAAGTTTTAATGCTGATTTATTAGATAGAGAATTGGTGCAAAACAATTATTATGCGAACTACAATTTGGGTACTAACTTTAATTTAGGTTGGTTTACTCAATTGATGCATACCAAACAAAACGATGGTAATACCAGAAACCTATTATTTACATCATTGTATTATAATGTATTGCCTAAGCCTAATTTAAAAATAGGTTTGAATTACCAGTATATTACTTTTAAAGACCAAGTGCCAAGTATTTATTTTAGCCCTGAAAAATTTAATGCTTACGAGGTCTTTGTTAATCTTATAAAAGATGAAGCTAATGCAGAACCTAACCAATGGTTTTATAATCTTACTGGAGCTTTTGGGTATCAATTTATAGAAGACGACCCAAAGCAAAACGCTTATAGATTACAAGGGGCTTTTGGTTATAAACTATCTGAGCGTAGTTTATTAAATGTTTATGGCACACATAGTAATATTGCCTCTGCAACCGCAGCTGGCTTTACCTTTACAGAAATTGGACTGCGATTTAAATGGAATCTGACGAGTAAACCTGTTTTTAGAAATAAAGAATAGGTTAAATCCTTTAATAAAAAGTTGATTTTATACAAATATTAAAATCTTCAAAAGATTACAATAGTTCTTCTTTTCCCCTAAAATAATTGTATTAAGTGTACTTTTGCTATATCTATAACTAGTTATGTGCAAGTAAAGACTAAATTATTCGATTTCATAAATAATCAATAGAATACTTTTAATATGAAAATTAGAGCTTATAATAAGGATAAGGATGAATATAAATTGATGAAAATGATTGAAGGTGAAGGCGAAGAATGGACTTGCTACTCGGACAACAGTGTATCGGATAAATATAGGTTTGCTTTAGAAAACTCAATTACATATGTTGCATATGAAGGTGATAATTTATGTGGTTATTCTCGTTCAATTAATGATTGTGGTTTCTATATATATGTTTGTGATTTACTGGTTATACAAATGTGTAGAGGAAAAAAGATTGGGCAAAAATTAATGGAGTGCTTATCTACTGAATACCCAAATCAAATTGTTTATGTTATGTCTGATGTTGATGAGTATTATAAGAAAAAAGGCTTCAAACGTGAAGGTTCAATATACGAAGTGACAAAGAAAAGCCCATAAATGTCATTAATCATTAAGTAAATACAAAATACCTAAACCTAATAACGTGTATTCTTAATTTCTTGTTTAAGCCTTGTTAATAAATGTCTTTCGTTTTTCAAGCAATCAAATCACAACATTTTATTATCTAAAAAAAGGCAAAAGATTGCTCTTTTGCCTTAGAATTTGTTACTAATTAGTTTATTTAATTAATAACTTTAAGGGAAGTTGTTGATTTAAGGAATTAATAATTTTACAGATATATAGTCCTGAATTTAAGTTTTGTCGATTTAATTTTATTGAGTTTAAACCTGGACTACTTTTATATTGGGTTTTATATACTTCTTGACCAATTTGGTTGTAAACTACAAAAGTTAATGACTCTGAAATATCTGAAGAGAACTGAATACTTGTTTGTGAAGTCATAGGATTTGGTACTGCAGTCAAAGTTTTTACTTTATTATCTATAGTATTAATAGATAGTGTATTAGTTTGCCCAAAACGAATATTTTGCAGATTCATTTCCTTTGTAGTTAACGAACCATCTTCACTTGCCATGGTGAAAACAATTGTTACAATATCATCTAAAATCAAATCAGTATTTAAATCTGAACTGAAACTAGAGAATGGAATTACAAAATCTTCAAATGCATCAGTTAATGAAATGGTTGTTTTATATTGTTCATTCCAATTGCTAATACTCTGTTTTACAAAAGTAATTTCTAAATCTCCTGTTCCTTTTGCTTTTAGTTTAAAACTATTATAATCTGATAGATCCACAGCTTTAAATCTTGGGGTAAGTGCTCTATATGCTGAAAAATACGCGCTAGTAGTAGCATTTAGGGTTAAATTCCTTTCTACTGGAAATTCATTTGAATCAAAGGAATACATGTTTTCAGAAACATCATATATATTTACAGTAGTACTTGGTTGTGAGTCATCAACTCCCCATGGACCATCAGACATAAATAAGTCATCTGGTATATTAACTCCATCACCTATTCTAAAACCAATATCGAATAAATTTCCAGTTGGTATTTGTAAATTAGTTATATAATCTCCATTTAAGTTAATGTTAGAAGTTGTATAATTAAAATCACTGGTTTCTGTAATTCTAAATCCAGCGTCAAATGTGATGTTATTAGTTGCATTTGTATTTATAATTTCTATATCTAAGGCACCATTAGCATATTTTCCTTTTCTCACCAAAACTGTTGGTGGTGTGGAGTTATTATAAGTAGTTATTGGTTTTTCTGTATGCAAAAGATTTAAAACTTCACTTGCCAAGACATAAAGACTATCTATGCTATTAGACCAGATTTGAAAGTTATAAAAAGTAACATTTTCTTCATATAAATCGAGATTCCAATGGCTTTCAACAGAAAAATTAGCTTCATTGTTAACGACTTTAGCCGATAAACTTAAAACATACTCATAGGAGCCATAGATATTTTTAATAATGGATTTTATAAAAGATTTATTATTGATTTCAATAGTAGAAACAGAAATTAATTCTGCTCCCAGAAATCGGTCACAAATGTATTTTGTGTGCTCATAAACTCCATTTTCTGTTTTTAAAGCTAAAACTGAAGCTATAGATGCGTCTTCCTGCATAAAATCTACAGAATACACTTCAGTAGCATTTGTAATATCCAGAAGGTCTGTTGGTGTGGATTCTATAGTATAATCTTCATTAATAACTCCTAGTGGAATAAAATCTTGTAATAGAAAGTTATTAGATGTACTCCTTAGTCCATATGAGCTAGATTTTATAACACGTTGAGCAGTTGTTTGATCGAATTTATAGTTAGTTTTAGCTCTGTTGAAATTTCTTCTATTAATCGCTATAGATAATCGTCCATTGCTTTCAAGACCACCATCGTTAGCACTTGTTGGTTGTGCTATAACATCACAACTTCCAAATCCTGAACAAGAAGGATCTTCACAATCTATTAAACCATCACCATCATCATCAATCCCATTACTACAATCTTCCTGAGGAACTGGTGCTGTAGGACATCGTGCTCCATCATTACTGGAACTGGAAGGTCCAAAGGCAAACAAATTTGAATCCATATTAGATGAACTATTTAAGTTTTGAACATTTTGTATTACATAAATGGTTCCTGTTTGATTAGCTGAAATATAAAAACGACCATCTGCGTCGAAATAAACAGCACCATAAGTATACGATAATCCAGAAAGAATTGGTACTTCACCTAAGCTTTCTACAGTACTGGTTTCTGGATTTATTCGATATAATATGTTTGAATTTTTTTCAACTGTATATAAATTACCATCTACAGCATTAAATGCCCAATCATGAATGCTTATGTTTTGTGAAAGTGATTCTGTAGAAATGTGTTGAGAGTATGTGTCTGAACTAGGGTTAAGATCTATTTTATAATACGTTGTTCCGCTTCCTTTAAGGTAATAAGTTCCATTTTGATTAATATCTCCAACATAACGGTTATTAGTTGGTAATTCATCAATATATAAAGTAGTCGTTTCAAAGTTTTTACCAATTTTAACAATTGTTTTTTCTGGTGAACTCAAAGAGCCCCAAATAAAACCATCTGCTGGATTATATGCTGTAGCATTAATATTTCCATTTGTGATATCCGTTGCTGCTAGATAAGAGTTGCCTGATGCTAAATCTATAGCATATACATCATTAAATTGAAATAAGTAAGCGCTATAATCGCAATTAAATGGAATATCCTGAGATTGACTATTAAAACTTAGTATTAAAATACTAAAAGTTAATATTTGATTTTTTAAAGAAAGTAATTTTGACATCATTATAAATCGTTTGTAAATTATGATATAAAAATACTCTTGTACAATGCGTTATATTTTAAAATTCGATTAGATTAAAATAAGTGTAGACGAATGGTGAATTTTAATAGATTAAAATTTTTATAATTGAGAAATTGGAGACTAAAACAAATTATATCTTAATTATAAATATTAATATAAGTTGATTACAATAGATGTAAAATAAAGTTTTCTTTAAGCAAAAAATTAGGGTGTATTTAGCCTCTTGACTTATAGAAATTATAATGTTTTTGCAATTAATTTATGAATCTATAGTAAATTAAGACGTTTCATCAGTTCTGGTCTATTAGAGCGACTTACAGGAATCACATCGCGTTTAATCAAAACGCTATTATCTTCTATATCAATAATTTTTTTAATATTAATAATGAAAGAACGATGCACTTTTAAAAATAAATCATCTGGAAGTTTTTCTTCAATTTTTTTAAGTGTTGAATGAACTGTATAGTTCTTTTCTTCTGTTTTGATATTAATATAATCACCTTTTGCTTCCACCAAATAAATGCTTGGAATATCAATTTTAATGAGTCGCCTGTCAATATTTACATAAAGATCATTCCCGGAAGTTAACTCTACTTTATCATCAATCCCTTTTAATTTACTTAAAACCGTAGAGTTTTCTGCTTTTTGAATAGCCTTCTTAAATCTCTCTATTACAATTGGTTTCACTAAATAATCTACAATACAATCATATTCAAATGCTTCAATAGCAAATTTTGGATCTGATGTGGTTAAAATAATTTTAGGCGGATTTTTGAGGGTTTGAATAAAGTCAAAACCTGTAAAATCTGGCATGTGTATATCTAAAAAAATGAGATCAACTTCATTCTGATTTAGAAATTTTATTGCTTGAATAGCATTAGGGAATTCTTCAACTAAATTTAGACTATTAACCTTTGAACATAATTGAGAAATAATAGTTCTTGCAGTCGATTCATCATCAATAATTATACAGTTCATAAGAAATTCACTTAAAGCGTACTTAAATATTCAGTTATAATTTGAAGAACATTTTCAAAGTCATTCTGCAAATTTAATCTATTCTCTCGCAGGTTATTTTCATAATCTACAGCAAGATTATAACTGTTTTCCAGTCCTAAAATACTAATTTTATGTTTAAGTTTGTGTACATCATCAGCTGCTTTTATATAATTCTTTGCTTTCAAATGTTCGTAATATATTGATTTCTCATTTGGAAATTCATTTTTAATAATCGAAATAAGTTTTTCTTCGAATTCTGTTTCTCCTCCAGATAGGCTCTTTATATATAATAAATTAGGCGTTTCCATGTAATTACTTTTTAATTGTAAAATGAAAAGTGGTTCCAACTCCTAATTCTGAATCCAGCCAAATTTCACCCTTATATAATTCAATAATTTTTTTAACAATGGATAATCCAATTCCAGTGGATTCGTTATCACTTACAGACTGAAAGATCTCGAATATTTTTTTATGATAGTCTTTTGAAATTCCAACGCCATTATCTGACACACTAAATTGGTGAAAGTTTGGATTTTTAATATAATTAATTTCAATTATTCCAATTTCTTTATCAATATGGCTGATTGCATTGCCTATAAGGTTTTGAAATAATTGTTGAATTCGGATGGGATCAACGTTAATAATAGGCAATTTAACTTTGACTTGTACAGTAATATGATCTGGAATATAAATAGTGTTCTTTATATTCTCTATGGTTTCATTTAAATCGGTTCTTTGAGTTTTTGAATGTTTTTCATCAATACTGGAATAGCTCAAAATACCATCGATTAAATTATCCATCTTCTCTAATTTATTTTCTATAAGTTTGAAATTTTGCATTCCTGATTCATCAATGATATTTTTGTAATCTTCTTTTAACCAAGTAATTATAGCTGTAATACTTCTTAATGGAGATTTTAGATCATGAGAGACAATGTGAGCATAATCCTGGAGTTCTTCATTACTTTTCGCGAGTTTTCTCAATAAATTCTCTTTCTGTAATTCTAAAGATTTTAGATCAGTTATATCTAAATGGATTCCAATAGAACCAATTACTTTACCATTAATATTATAATTTGGAGCACCACTAATCAGCCAGTGTCTAATTTTACCATCTTTATTTTTAATAGATAATTCGTAAGAATTAGATTTACCCTCAATTCTTTTTTGGTTTTCATCTTTAATTATATCAACTTCTCTTTTTGTTAAAAATACATCTGAACCTCTTTTGCCAATTAGCTCCCTTTCCTCATATCCTGACATCTTGCAAAAACTTTGATTTACAAATAAGATGACATCGTCATTGTCGACTTCAATCAATCCTAAATTCATATTTGCAATAATGTTGCTATATTTTTGTTTTTCGGATTCAATGCTTTGTCTGTAATTCTTTTTTAAAGTAATGTCACGATAACTCCACAAGTGCCCTTGATAAAAATTATTTTTATAAATAGGAATGAAATCTCTTTCAAGAACTCTGCCATCTATCATTGTTAATTCATCGCCTAAAACAGTATTTCTGTTTTTTATTATTGTGTTTATCCTAGAAACAAATTCTTCAGGGTTTTCAAAGAATATTTTATTCTGTTCGGCAGCATTGGAACAATCCATACCTTTAAGTTGATCCGGTGATACAGGGATTTGAAATAGTTCGCAAAACTTCTTGTTAGTTAATACAATCTCTCTATTCTCGTTTTCTAATAAAATACCACTATCAAGATTAAGTATTAAAGTTGATAATCTATTTTCAGACTCAATTAATTGTTTTTCTGCCTCTTTATCTCTTGTTATATCTCTTACGATTCCTTGGGCAGCAAAAGGGATGCCATCATCATAAATAATACTAGAATTAATATGCACTAATTTTTGTTGCTTATCCTTTGTTATAATTCTAACTTGAAAATCTGTTAAGAAACCTGTATTTAAAAGATCTTGAAAAGATTTGCTTACTCTTTCAGATTCTTCTGGATGAGACAAATTCAATAGATTTACTTTTTCATTTTCTATATTATAACCTAATAAATCTATTGCAGCATCGTTCATTTTTAATACATTACCTAATAGATCAATTACAACATAGGCATCCACGATGTTTTCAAATACGCCTTGTAATTGTGAAGTCTGTTGACTTACAAGGTGTTCTAGTTTTTCATTCGATTCTTTAAGCTTTTGTGTGATTTTAAAAAGTTCTGCTGACTTTTCCTCTAAAATTCTTTCTGCCTGTTTTCGAGCAGCCTTTTCGCGATTTAGGGCACGTTGTAGTATGTCAATTTGTTTTTGACTCATTAATTTTGTTTAATAATAAACTTGACTTCTGTACCATCTTCTTTTATTTTCTCCAAAACAATTGTAGCATTTGAATTGAAATACTCGAAAGTTTTATTCATCAATCCCAATCCAAAATGATGCATAGCTCTGCTTGATC